>JAFZFL010000057.1 GCA_017555925.1 Bacteroidales bacterium
GCCGTAAAGAGTCTGGCTTCAGATTTTCTGTCGGGACTGGAAATAGATAATATGGAGTTTTTTATTCCTTCGCTGGGAGTTTCGGAGGATATATACTCAATGTTGGTGGAGAATATTGACCCTAAGGAGGTGGAGAATCCTGTAAATGCCCTATATCTTTATGGCTCAATTGAATCGCAGGTGCCTGTAACATTCAGTGTCCGTCCATATCTTGAGGGGCTTGCAACAAGGTTTGGAGATATTAATATTGCAGAGGGGGTGACTCCAATCAATGATATAAGATTTAATGCAGATGATCTATATACTCTAATGTTGGGGTATGGCTCAAGATTGGTTCTTCCGGTAGATCTGGACCGCTATTATGTGAATAAAAAACTCACAAAAACACAAGAGATATGCATCAATTTGAAATTGCGCAAGACAGGAGGCTTGAAATTGTAATTATGAAAAGAATTTGTTTGATTTTATTGGGCGTACTCTCTGTTATAGCTGTAAATGCCCAGAATCCTACCACATATTTTATGGAGGGATCCCAGTTCAGAATGCAGTGGAATCCTGCTTTTGCTCCCGACAGAGGGTATCTGAATATCCCTTTGGTAGGAAATATGCAGACCCACATTACAGGAAACATCTCTTTGGATGAACTGGTTTTTGCACAGGATGGAGAGTTGTACTCAATTTTCAATGGAGCTGTGCCTGCTACGACAGCTCTTGCCGGGCTTGAAGATATGAATAAATTGGGAACGGAATTCAATTATGGTTATGTCGGCTTCGGATTTTATACAGGAAAGGAGAAGAAGAATTTTCTGTCGGTAGACATTTCAACAAAGGTAAAAGGGGCAACAGAGCTTCCATACTCATTATTTGATTTTATGAAGAATGGCAATTCTGCAAATATTGCAGGTATGAGGTTGGGACTTGATATCTATTCCGAGGTCTCGTTGTCATATTCATTCCCATTATTGGAGAAACTCTATTTGGGAGTAAGAGGCAAACTGATAATGGGCATGACAAGAATGGAGGTTGTCTTTGACAAGTTTGATGCTGTGATGGGAGAAGATAAATGGTATGCCGATGTGGTTGGAAAAATGAGAATCGCAGGATTGCAATTGCCTGTAGAGTATAATGACAGAGGAGAGGCTGTATATTCATTTGAAGAGGAGTTCGGTATTAAGGTGCCTGCAGGCTACGGTGTTGGATTGGATCTTGGTGTAACTTATGATGTGATGGAGAACTTGCAGCTGTCGGCTTCCATTAATGATATAGGATTTATGAGCTGGTCAAAATCTGCAACATCTGTGGGTCAAGTTGATAGAATTATTGCGTTTGAAGGTGTGAAGGTTGATGAAAGCGGTAACACAACATCCCCTGAACTTGATTTGGATGAGATAGAGTTCAAGGTGGTGGAGAGTGACAGTAAAGCTACATCGCTGTTTACATCTTTCAATGTTGGTGGTGAGTATGATTTTCTTGACAACAGGATTGGAGTGGGACTCTTCTATACAGGAAAACTTGCAACATACAAGTTCTACCATAATGTTACGGCATCTGCCAATTTCCGCCCTTTAAAATGGTTGCATCTGTCGGGAAGCTACTCATTCCTGAACAATAAAGCCTCTGCTGTTGGGCTTGCACTCAATATCTGCCCGGGCTTTATAAATCTGTTTGCGGCAACAGATATTCTATTGAGCAAGAAGACTCCACAATGGGTTCCAATAGAGCAGAGCAATATGAACTTCTCATTTGGTCTGGGAGTGCCTATTGGAAAGAGAGGAGAACGCAAATAATGGCGTTTGTATAGGATAAAATATAAAGAGAGTGACCACAAAGGATTTTGCTTGAAGCTTTATTGCCTATGTGGTCACTCCCTTTTATGGTAGAGGGGTCTGATACCCCGTATGAATGTCTAATAGACTTCCACTTTTGCAGCAGCTGCCTTGCATTTGTCTCTCAAAGCATCAAGGTCACTGCCTATAGGTGCGTATGAGACTACAACACCCATTCTGCGGTTTACTCTGGTGGTAGGTTTGCCAAATATTCTCAAGTATGTGTTTGTCTCTTTGCAAACCTCTTCCTCTCCTTTGTAGCGAGGTGCTTCCTGACTCGCTATAGTTGAAAGAATTACTGCGCTGGCTCCATAACGCTCCTGTGTGATCTCAGGAATAGGCAAGCCAAGTACTGCGCGGCAGTGCAACTCAAACTCTGAAAGGTTTTGTGTGCCTGCAAGGGTAACCATTCCTGTATCGTGAGGACGAGGTGACAACTCAGAGAAGTATACTCCGTTTTCGTTGCTCAAGAAGAACTCTACACCCCAGATACCTGCGCCTGTAAGAGCCTCAGTAACTTTGGCAGCCATCTCCTGTGCCTGTGCAAGGTGATCCGGTCTGATAGGTGCAGGCTGGAAACTTTCCCTATAATCTCCACTAATCTGTACGTGTCCTATTGGAGGGCAGAAAAGTGTAGGACCATTCTGCTGGGTTACAGTAAGAAGGGTGATTTCGCTGTCAAATTTTATGAACTCCTCAACGATAAGCTCTTTGATGTCGCCACGGCTGCCTTCGCAACCATATATCCATGCCTTCTCAATGTCATCCGGGCTCTTTACAACAGATTGTCCTTTGCCTGATGATGACATAAGAGGTTTTACAACACAAGGAAATCCAACTTTGTGGGCAGCCTCATCAAGCTCTTCGAGCGATTTGGCATAGAAATATTTTGCGGTTTTCAATCCCAATTCTTTTGCCGCAAGATCGCGGATAGCTTTACGGTTCATTGTGTAATTGACAGCCTTTGCGCTTGGAACAACTTTAATTCCACGCTCTTCAAAGTCATAAAGCCTCTCTGTACGTATGGCTTCAATTTCGGGAACAATAATGTCGGGGTTGTGTTTTGCTACAGCAGCCTCAAGTGCCTCTCCATCCAGCATGCTGAAAATTTCAAACTCATCTGCAACCTGCATAGCAGGCGCTCCAGCGTATGAATCACAAGCAATTACATATTGGCCTTTACGTTTTGCAGCAATAACAAACTCCTTGCCTAATTCTCCGGAGCCCAATAATAGAATCTTCTTGGTCATATTTTTTAGTGTTTTGATTTTTCTGTGGCTTTTTTTCAACCTTACAAAGATAATTGCAAAATCAGATATTTGGTGAAAAAAATTGGGTGAAGAGTATTTTGTTATCTTTGCACCGTGCCTCCAATAAAAATATAGCAGTTCAGAATCTTCAAATTGTATTAAAATATGGAAAAGAAAAAGAGGGAGTTTCCCAATACCTATGTTATCATTTTTGCAATAATAGCCATTTGTGCCCTTGCAACCTGGATAGTGCCGGGAGGTGAGTATGTTGAGGTTCCCACAGATGGGATCTCTGTTTCAAATGTGGCTGAAAGAGCAGAGCCTGGGGTGGTGTTTACAGATGTTCCTGCTGTAGGACAGAGCTGGCAGGCGCTTTCGGCATTCTATAACGGTTTTACAAAGCAGGCAGGAATTATTGTCTTCATTCTTATAATAGGAGCCTCTTTCTGGGTGGTAAATAAGAGTAGAGCAGTTGATGCAGGTATATTTTCATTTCTTGGATATGTTACCAGACTTGAAAGGAACAGGCTTCTTGCACGTATTGGAGTGAATAATATTGTGATAACTCTGGTAATGCTTATGTTCAGCCTTTTTGGAGCCGTATTTGGTATGAGTGAAGAGACTATAGCTTTTGTGGTTATAATAATACCTTTGGCAATATCAATGGGCTATGATTCGATAGTGGGCGTATGTATGGTGTATGTGGCGGCCCATGTTGGATTTGCAGGGGCCATCCTTAATCCTTTTACAATAGGTATTGCTCAGGATATTGCAGGTCTGCCGCTCTTCTCCGGAATAGAGTACCGCCTCTTCTGCTGGGTTGTGCTTAATGTCATAATGATTGCAGTTGTATTATGGTATGCTAACCGTGTAAAGAAGAATCCTCAAAAGTCCATTATGTATGAGCAGGATGCCTACTGGAGGGAGCATGTAGCGCAGGATGGAGGCAAAATGGAGTACTATACCAACAGAGCCTCCAAAATATCATATATACTTGCACTGCTTGCGGTGGTTGGTTTTACAGTGGTTTACAGCAGTAGTTGCAATGTGTCAATAGGCGCATCCTCTTACCATACACCATGGCTTCTTCCAATATGTGCAGTTCTCTTCATAGCGGTATGCGGATATGCACTTATGAAGTCGGTACACTTTTATATATTGTCGCTTCTTGGATTTACTATTCTTTACCTTATAGTGGGTGTTCTTGGTTACCAGTGGTATATTGGAGAGATTTCTGCCCTTTTCCTTGCTCTCGGAATCTTGAGCGGAATAGCAATGGACTTGAGCCCCAATCAGATAGTGAACGAATTGATGGCAGGCGCAAAGGATATCCTGAGCGCAGCTCTTATTGTGGGTCTGGCTGCAGGTATAGTATACATTCTTGAAGAGGGACATATCATTGATACTATCCTCAATGCAATGGCGTCGGGCCTTGGCAAAGCAGGAGAGGTTGCTTCTCTTGGCATGATGTACATGATTCAGACAATAATTAATCTTGTTATACCGTCGGCGAGTGCAAAGGCGGCCATAACAATGCCAATAATGGCACCTTTTTCGGATA
>JAFZFL010000058.1 GCA_017555925.1 Bacteroidales bacterium
CATTGGCTCTCTCTGATACATGCAGTAATAACAATAATGTTCCACACAGAATAATTGTAGATTTAAAATGAGTAAAGGAAGATAATCTCATATATATTGAATTATTTTTCTTGTTTATACTTCCGTAACGGTATATCAAAATTTGCGCCCTCTTTTGCAGGATATGTCTGGGGAAAAATTGATCTTGCCTGTTCAACCAATGGTTCAATACTCTTGTATCTTGACGAGTAATGGCCAATAACCAATTTTTTCACACCTGCCTGCAAAGCGCATCTGGCAGCATCTGATGAGGTTGAATGGAATGTACTGGAAGCCATATCTTTAAGTTCAATACCATAAGTACCCTCGTGATAGAGAAGATCTGCACCTTTAACCCATTGAGCCAGTTCATCAAATGGAGCTGTATCTGAACAATAAGCAAAGACTCTTGGTTCATAAGGGAGGTAAGTAAATTCATCTGATTTTAAAATCTCCTGAGAAGAACGTACAACGTCTGAACCCTCTTTCAAGCGTGCAATTTCATATAGACTTAATTTATAAGGCTCAATCAAATGTTTATGAATATTTCTTTGAGGCGACTTCTCTTTAAAAAGAAATCCATAAGTCTCTCCTCTATGCTGGAGAGGAAAAGTATACACCTCAAGGTTTTTCATATCAAGAATCATTTGCGGCTCTTTGCACCTGACTGGCTTATGAACAATCTCATATTTTATACCCTCTCCAAAATTCTCCTTAAAAAACTCCAAAATAACCTCCATCCTATATGGTGCATAGATGTACAAGGGAGTTGTCCTACCCATCATTGCCAATGTAGATAGCAAACCAAAGAGACCAAAGATATGGTCTCCATGCAAATGAGATATAAATATGTTATCTATTCTGGCAATTGATACTCCTGCTTTTCTCAACTGCATCTGAGCACCCTCACCGCAGTCTATCAAAAACAAGCGCTCACGAACCGTAAGGATGTGAGCGCTTGGGTATCTATTGGCAGTGGGGAGGGCCGAAGCCGTCCCCAATGTCATAAAAGAAAATTCCATCAATTATTTTGAAGATTTCTCCATTGAATCTTTAAGTGCAGCAAGCTCACTGATATCGCCTAGAGTGGTTTTCTCAATGTTAGCTTTAATCTTTTTAACTGCCTTTTGAGTTGACTCATCCTCTGCTGCTTTCTCTTTGTTCTCTTTTACTTCAACCTCTTTCTTAACATCCTCTGCTATTCTAGAGTGTGAAAGAACAATCTTCTTGTTAGATTTATTGAACTCAATTACTTTGAACTCCAATTTCTCCTCAGCTTTAGCTGTTGTACCATCCTCTTTGGTTAGAGATTTAGCAGGAGCAAAACCCTCAATACCATACTCAAGAGCTACAGTAGCACCTTTGTCATTGAATGAAGTGATTGTACCCTCGTGAACTGAACCTACAGTGAAGATAGTCTCAAATACATCCCAAGGATTCTCCTCAAGTTGTTTGTGGCCAAGGCTCAAACGTCTGTTCTCTTGATCTATCTCAAGAACAACAACCTCTAGAGTCTCGCCAATTGAAGTGAACTCAGACGGATGTTTTACTTTCTTTGTCCAAGAAAGGTCGCTGATGTGTACTAGGCCATCAACACCCTCCTCTAGCTCAACAAACACACCAAAGTTAGTGAAGTTTCTAACAATAGCGCTATGTTTTGAACCAGCAGGATATTTCTCAACGATAGTAGCCCAAGGATCAGCTTTCAACTGTTTGATACCAAGAGACATCTTTCTCTCCTCTCTGTCAAGAGTAAGGATACAAGCCTCTACCTCATCACCTACTTTCAAGAAGTCTTGAGCGCTTCTTAGGTGAGATGACCAAGACATCTCTGAAACGTGGATAAGACCCTCTACGCCAGGTTGGATCTCAATGAATGCACCATAATCTGCAAGAACAACTACTTTACCTTTAACTTTGTCACCAACATTCAAGTTAGCATCCAAAGCATCCCAAGGATGTGAAGTAAGCTGTTTTAGACCCAAAGCGATACGTTTCTTAGTATCATCAAAATCAAGGATAACAACATTTATCTTCTCGTCAAGTTTAACAACCTCCTCTGGATGGTTGATTCTGCCCCATGACAAGTCAGTAATGTGGATAAGACCGTCAACACCACCAAGGTCGATGAATACACCGTAAGAAGTAATGTTCTTAACTGTTCCCTCAAGAACCTGACCTTTCTCAAGTTTGCCGATGATGTCAGCTTTTTGAGCCTCAAGCTCAGCCTCAATAAGAGCTTTGTGAGAAACAACAACATTACGGAACTCGTGGTTGATTTTAACAATCTTGAACTCCATTGTCTTGTTAACGAAAATATCGTAATCACGGATAGGTTTAACGTCAATTTGTGAACCTGGCAAGAATGCCTCAATTCCAAATACGTCTACAATCATACCACCCTTAGTGCGGCATTTGATGTAACCCTTAACGATCTCATCTTTATCGAATGCCTCATTAACTCTATCCCAAGAACGGAATGAACGTGCTTTCTTGTGTGAAAGGATAAGTTGGCCTTTTTTGTCCTCAGCGTTCTCAACGTAAACCTCTACTTTCTCGCCTACTGCCAACTCAGGATTATATCTGAACTCGCTAATTGCAATGATACCCTCGCTCTTGTAACCAATGTTAACTAGAACCTCTCTTTTGTTGATTGCTACAACAGTACCCTCAACAACCTCGTTCTCAATTACAGTAGAAAGTGTCTGGCTGTATTTCTCAGCTACTTCCTCTTTAGATACACCATACTCTGCACCGCTCTCAAAAGCATCCCAGTCAAATTTGTCAACTGCTACAGAAGCATTGCTTTTACGTTTTTTTGTTGTGTCTACAATCGCAGGAGCCTCCTCTACAAAAGCCTCCATAGACTCTTCTTTGCGCACTGAAGCTACTACAGGCTCCTCTGCGTCAATCATTTGTTTTTCTTTACTCATTGTTTAATTTGTTAAAAATAAGTGGGTTAAACATTATTTATAGTCTCAAAATTTTTGAGTGCGCGAAAGTAGTGATTATTGAGCAGTTATCCAAATAATTACGATATTTTTATATACAATTTTATGTATATATTTGCATTCCATCAAGAAAAGCATAAAAAACAGCATTCAATATACGGATTATGAGAAATAAAGGATTTGAGAAAAACTTTTGGGTTGCAATTATAATGGAGTTTTTTGAAAGGGGTGCCTATTATGGCGTTCTGTCAATTCTCTCTGTCTACCTTGTAATTAGCGGTGAAGAGGGTGGTTTGGGCTTCTCCAAAGCACAGGCAGGTACAATTATGGGCACAATACAGCCTCTGCTCTATTTCTTGCCCATTATTGCAGGCGGTATTGCAGACCGCTTCGGATACAGAAGAATATTGTTTTTTGCTTTTACTTGCATAACAGGAGGTTATTTCCTTACAGCAATTACCCAATCATATATTCCGGTTTTTGCCTCGCTGCTGCTTATGGCTGTTGGAGCAGGCTTCTTCAAACCGGTTATATCTGGAACAATAGCAAAATCCACTACCGAAGAGAACTCAACACTTGGATTTGGAATCTTCTACTGGTCAATTAACCTTGGTGCCTTTCTTGTTCCTTTGATTCTTATACCGATACTTAAGGCAAACGGATACAACAACATATTCTATATGGCTGCCACTGTGGGATGTATTCTTATGCTAATAAACACCTTTATATACAAGGAGCCAAAAGCAAATATTGAGATTCAAAAGAAACTGAGCGGAGAATCTTTGGGTCAGAGCCTGAAGAAACTCTTTGTTGGAATAGTTGAAGTGCTTAAAGATGGAAAATTCATTCTGCTAATTTTCTTGTATTCGGGTTTCTGGATTCTATACTTCCAAATGTATGGCACAGTGCTGTGGTACTTGAAAGAGCATGTAGATATGACTCCTGTAAATAGTGCAGTAAACTCATTCCTTTCAATGTTTGTCTCTGATCCAAACTGGAAATTTGACACCGAACACGTAACAGTAATAAACGCCGGAGTAATAATCTGTCTTCAGCTTATAGTGTCAAAAATTGTACAGAAATGGCCAGCCCTACCAACTATGATAATGGGAATTGGCTGTGGTACTCTTGGTATGTTCATATTGAGTCTTGGAAGCACACCATGGATATTCATTGCAGGGCTTATAATATTTACATTGGGTGAAATGACAACACATCCAAAATTCCTGTCATATATAGGTATTATTGCTCCTCCCGACAAAAAGGCTCTCTACATGGGCTACTCGTTCCTTTATGGAGTAATTGGAAGTTCAATTGGCTCATTCCTTGGAGCAAGCCTTTACCAGAAAATAGTGGAGCAGATGAACCAACCTCAGCTTCTATGGCTAATTTTCAGCTGTATAGGAGTAATAAGCATTGTGGGATTGCTAATATACAACAAGGTTGTGAATAAAAAGAAATAACTGCCGATCCAAAATAAATTGTTGCTTTGAAATATATAAAAATCCCCTGTCAGATTTTAATTGGTTATGGTTCTGACAGGGGATAATCTATTATATGAGTCTTATTCACGAACACACCTCACAGAGAATCCTTTTCCCGGATTATTATGATAATCTGGACTAACATAATTATCTGTATTAAAGAATGGAGCAAACGCAATGTAGTTTAAGGATGGATGATATGCCGAAGCCCATAAAGAACCATTTGTACCCACACTCTTCAGCTTGACAGTTTCACAATCTCTATATCCTGACGCCGGATACCAGGCTAATGTACCATCTGCTAACTCCCAATAGATACCTTTATTAATACTATCACTATTTGACGATATATATGACAAATCCCAAAGTCCACCCTCGCCACCTTTAGGAACCTTATAACCTAAAGGACAAGGGTCATATACTGTCTTCTCAGAATCCTTCCATCTATCCATATGAGAAGGGTCTCCAATACCTACACCCTCGCACCAATCATAAAACCATAAATATGTCATTGGATTAGACACGGAAAAATCTATAGACTTCATACCTCCATAAGTAGACCAACTGCCTGTAGAAACCGCCAAGATGCACTCAGAAATTGAACTTGCCCCCATAAACGGATCTTTTCTTCCCCATTGGTAAAGAAGGCCCAATGCTCCAACATCACCAGGGGTGGCAGAAGTTGCTCCAAGGTTGCGGTCCATCATTGTACCAGTGTTGTTGGCATATACCTGATCTGTCCAACCCTCAGTTGAACACCAGATATGCCAAGACCATAAGATAACTCCATTATCATCCTTAACTGCAATTGAGGCATTTCCATTCATAAAGGTTGCTGGGGTAGAAAATGTCACATACCCATCTGAGTATGAAACAGATTCTATGATATCTCCGACCTCAGGTGCTGTTGATGTTCCAAATGACTCCCATAATACCACCGCACTGTTAACTGAACCAACAGATGTTGTACTGTTGCCCTTAACTGCCTTGAATTTATAAGTTCCAGACTCAGATACCAGATAGCAGTTTGCTGTTCCATCTTTGGAAAGATCAGGTGTTGATGGTTCAGGTTCAACCACTGGTTGCTTGTAGGTTATTACAGGGAAAGAAAGCAGATTTGATCTTGTAACGGTATTTGATGACCTGTTGTTATATGTTTTGCTCTTACCATCTGTATCGGTAACGGTTATTTTCATTCCTGAAGCAAATGTTACAGGAGGAACAGATATGATAAATGTAACAGGCATTGTTTCATCAAGCTGAACACCATCTCCGCAATCCAATGTAACAGACTTGGTTGCCTGCTCTGCATCCATAGTTACAGATGGAACACTTCCGTCTGCATATCCTACAACGGCAGCTTTGCCACTTATAAGTTCACTGCCCAAACCCTCAAGTGTGATTGATTTTATACTGTTCACTCCCTTGAATTGAAGTTTTACACCTCCGCAAACATTCTTGAATGTAAGCTGGTTTGAAGATGATACAGCTACCATTGGGAATGCTCCGTTTGCAAAGGAGTTCTCTGAATAGATCTGAGTTTGAGCAAGTACAACATCCAACCTATATGACTGTGCCGGAGTATTGTTATCATTCTTTGCACACAACACATCTGCCGAGTATGGATAGAATACAACATTATGGTCCAATTCCTCAGCCTCTCCATTATCACCGGCGCTCTCATCAACCGGACTGAATCCGCCTGTTGTTGTACCAACAAACTGCTCCATTATCTGATACCTGCTGCCAAGTGTGGTTTTCATAAAGGCCACAATCTGGTCTTCATCTGACCATAACACATTATTGTTATCATCCATTATGGTTTTTGTAACCCCAAAGGATTCAATTGATGCAAAAATATCATAATCTGTAACATTCTCCATTGAGGGAGATTCAATTTTTTGGCAAGAAAATAGAGTTAAAACAAATAAGAACAAAGAAAATCTCTTCATAACAAAAATAGATAATCTATCACTGGAAGCAGTATAGAAATTTTTATTATAATAAGCTCAGATTAATATAACACATCCAATTAATACAACAGCATCAGACTAATTATAACACCTTCCTTTTACGGAAAAGAAACGATGCTACAATTACAGAAAATAACATTATACCCAGTACAATGAAAAAATCAGAAAGATTACCAAGTAATGGAAGATTGACATTCATTCCAAAGATACCGGAAATTAGTGTTGGGGGCATAAATAGCAACGATACAAATGTCAGAATCTTCATAATTTTGTTCTGGTCGAGGTTAATAAGACCCAACACTGTATTCTGAAGATACTCCAATCTCTCAAAACTGAAATTCGTATGGTTTAAAAGAGAAGAAATATCCTTTAGTACAACTGTAAGTTTTGTATGTACATCCCTCGGGAACTTGTCACTCTTAAGAATTGCCGAAATCATTCTCTGTTTATCAATCACATTCTCTCTAACCAACATGGTATTCTCCTGCAACTGATTGATATCCAAAAGGAACTCCTCATTAACATTCTCACCAACGCTAACCCTCTTGCTGAATTGGGCAATCTCCTTACTCATCAGCTCAATCATATCGGCATCAAGGTCAATACGGTTCTCCAAAATTGCAACAAGGATATGGTAGCCGGTAGGATACAATTTTGAAGAGAGCTGGACTCTGCGCTGCATATCAGTAAAGGTTCTTAGAGGAACCTGACGGATAGTTACAAGAATACTCTCAGAGATAATGAAAGAAACAGTCTCCATAGAGTAATCATCAGGACCAGGAATAAGGAAGTTGGTATTTGCAAAGATTGTAGTCTCTGTCTCTGAATATCTCGATGAACTCTCAATCTCTTCGGCCTGCGCCCTGCTCTGAAGTGTAGTTTCAAGGAACTCCTCTACAGACCTCTTCTCCTCCCCCGTAGGCTCAAAAAGATCAATCCAAAGGACATCATCCCAACCCAAATCATTCAAAAGTGCCATCTCATTGGATGGTAGAACTTGTCCCTTGGACTTGTAGAAAATCTCAATCATATCTGTTCTACTTTAGAAGTTCCTAAATAGCAAAAAGGCACAGAAGAGCCCAAAGTGCATATATCCTTGCAAATATAAGTAATTTTTTTTGCTAATGGATATAGAAAAAGGGTAAAATTTAGAAATTAAGATGCTCCAAGATAATCTTTACTCCTATAACAACTAAAATGACACCTCCCAAAAGAGATGCTCTTCTTCCAACTATTGCCCCAACTTTGCGTCCGCTCTCCATTCCTATAAAGGAGGCGATTGCAGTAAAAATGAAGGTAGCGAATGTTACAATTGAGACTTTTGCAAATGATATGTCAACAAGAGCAAGGCTCAACCCGACTGCCACAGCATCAATACTCGTTGCTATTGCAAGAACTGTAAGTGTCCTCAGATGTTCAAGATCTACACTGTTATGTTTGTTGCATGCACCATCCTCCCCCGACAGATCTTCATCTTCTTTACAGGAAATGTTCTCATAAATCATCTTGCCTCCTATATAGGCAAGAATGAGAAATGCAATCCAATGATCCCACTCCATAATATGATGAGCAAATAATGAGCCTGCTGCCCACCCGGCAAAGAGCAAAGCCGCCTGAAAAAAACCAAAGAAGGCCATAATAGAGGCCTTCTTTGATAACTTATTGTTTTTCAACGACATTCCTCCACCCAATGATACTGCAAATGTGTCAAAGCACAAACTCACAGCCAATATAATCAATTCAAGAATTGTCATATGATTGAAGTGTTTGTAAAGTCCGTCGGATTACCTATTTTTTTCTGAACAGAAGCAACCCGAAGAATGTGATTGCCGCACAAACTGCAATTAGTGAAAATCCAAAACTGAAGATATAATTTTCAATAACATAACAGATGGCTGGAGCTGCAATACATACATAAGGGACAACTTTGTCCTTAATGTTGACTTTGGTAAGTATACCCAACATGAACAATCCCAATAGAGGGCCATAGGTATATGAGGCAATCTGATATACCATATTAATTACAGCATCATTCTTAAGCACATTGAAGACAACAATCATCAATACAAAAAGAACTGCCATAAGATATGTTACATTCATTCTCACCTTTTTCTTCTTGTTGTCGTCCCAATTATGCTTCTCAATACCAACAAGGTCAATACAAGTAGAAGTGGTTAGAGATGTAAGAGCGTTTGCACAAGTTGGATAAGCAGCCGAAATCAAACCTACAAAGAAAATAACACCAACTACAGGGCTCAATGAAAGGGCTACAGTAGGGAATATCTTGTCTGCCTCCAATTTTCCAGCACCTGTAGTAACAGCTTGAATCAATTCAGGATGACTCTGCATGAAAATTGCCAAAACCGCACCCAATGTAACAAAAAGCAGGTTGATAGGAATCATCATTAGAATTGAGGTCATTACATTCTTTTGTGCCTCTTTAATATTTTTACAGCTCAAGCTCTTTTGCATCATAGCCTGGTCAAGACCTGTCATCGCTATTGGAATAAGCACACCGCTCAAGAAACGTTTCAACCAATGTGTAGGAGCAGCTGTATCTTTATTGAAGAGATTTGAAAATTCACTCTCGTGAACATTCTTGAGCATATCACCGAAACTCCAATCCAACTGGTTGCAGATAACACCAACCGACACTATAATTGCTACAATCATAAATGTAGTCTGAATTGTATCGGTATAAATGATTGTCTTAACTCCACCCTTCATTGTATATAGTATGGCCAATCCCACAAAGATTATTGCGGCAACAACAAACGGCACTCCAAGTGGCTGCAATACAAAGTTATAAAGTACAAAAATCACAAGGAATGTTCTTACAGTTGCACCCAATAGTCTTGAAACTATAAAGAAAGAGGCGCCTGTCTTATAACTGTAAGCACCAAAACGCTGTTCAAGATATGAATAAATGGAAGTAAGGTTCAATTTGAAGTAGAGCGGCAAAAGGAGTCCTGCAATTATGGCATAACCAAAGAACATTCCAAATACCATAGGCATGTAATAGAAGTTCTCGTTAATTACATTACCAGGCAAAGACATGAATGAAACACCCGACATTGAGGATCCGATCATACCAAACGCCACAAGGAACCAGTTTGAACTCTTGTTTCCGGTAAAATAGGTTTTGCTGTCGGAATTGCGGCTTGTAAGCCATGCAATAAAGAACAGCAATAAAGTATACAATACAAAAGTGATTAAAAGGATTGTAGTATTCATATAAGTTTTTTAAGAAATTTAAAGTTTGAACAGATGTCTGTTTTCAATACTCTTACCCAATGTAAGTTCATCTGTATATTCAAGATCATCACCAAAACCTACTCCTCTGGCAATAGTGCTTATCTTCACATTTAATCCCGACAGCTTCTTATAAAGGTAAAAAGAGGTAGTCTCACCTTCCATACTTGTACTGAGAGCAAGAATTACCTCTTTTACATTATCATTACGTACCCTCGCAACCAATTCTTCAATTGGCAGATCAGAGGGTCCCACACCATCAATGGGAGATATAATGCCACCCAATACATGGTATAGGCCATTATATTGTTGTGTATTCTCAATGCTCAAAACATCACGTATGCTCTCCACCACACAAATTATGCTTCTGTCACGTTGACCAGATGAACAGACTTGACAAACATCATTGTCTGAAATCATGTTGCATACCTTGCAATACTTTACGCCATTCCTAAGTGCTACAAAGGAGTTGGCAAAACGCGCCACATTCTCTTTAGGCTGTTTTAACAGATGAAGGGCAAGCCTTAATGCACTCTTTCTGCCCACACCCGGCAAAGAAGCAAACTCTTCTACAGCTTTTTCAAGCAATACCGAAGAATAATTCTGTTTGAACATTATACAGACGGCAGGAATACCTGATTATTTATGTGTATTGTAATAATCAACCGCATTTCTTACAGAACCATGCTCAAGCAAAAGAGATTTTGCATATTCATAATCTGTAATTTGTGCCTCCTCCATAATCATTCTGGTACCTCTGTCAACAAGTTTGGCATTGCTTAGCTGCATATCAACCATTTTGTTTCCTTTAACGTGACCCATCTTGATCATAGTAGAAGTAGAGATCATGTTAAGGATAAGTTTCTGAGCTGTACCTGATTTCATACGAGTACTACCAGTAACGAACTCAGGGCCTACTACAGCTACAATTGGAATATCTACCTCAGCTGCAACAGCTGCACCAGGATTACATGTGATGCAGGCAGTTAGAATACCACGTTTTTTAGCCTCTTTAACTGCGCCAATAACGTATGGAGTAGAACCTGAAGCAGCAATACCTACAACAACATCATTCTCACCCACATTATATGGTTGCATATCATTCCATCCCTGCTCAAAGTCATCCTCAGCATTCTCTACAGCCTTTCTGATTGCAGTATCGCCACCTGCTATAAGACCAATGATCAAATCAAATGGAGCACCATATGTAGGAGGAATCTCAGAAGCATCCAAAATACCAAGACGGCCACTGGTACCTGCACCAAGATAGAAAAGTCTTCCGCCTTTCTTCATTCTCTCAACTATACCGTCAACCAATTTCTCAATTTGAGGAATACAGTTTTCAACTGCAACAGGAACTTTTTTATCCTCATTGTTCATATTCTGCAGCAACTCTGCAGTTGACATTTTGTCAAGATTTGCGTAATTAGATGATTGTTCAGTAACTTTCATTTTATATATTTTTAATAAATTATTTTTCAATCCTTTAAATGTAAAACTCCAATCTTTCAGTTCTTGTGATACTCAATAAGGCCATCTATAGGAGTCTTCAGAATTTTACCAATCTTCACGCCCCTTGTGGCTGCAACCTCTTTTAATATATCCTGATAATAGAAAGCTACAGAACCTACAAGATTAACATCATAATTCTTGTAATCATAATGGTAAATGTTACGGGTAAAGAACTCATCGAAGCTTGTCCTTAGAAGATTGTCAATATGCGGATGATTTCTGAACTCATTGATGAATGGAGAGAACGAAGCCAAGAAACGGCTTGGAAGCGGCTCTTTGTAAACTTTGGCAACAATTTTTGGGTAGTCAAGGTCATATCTCTTTACAAACGCCTCCTCAATCTCCTTTGGAAGAAGGCCTTTGATAAAGTCAGATACAAGTTTTCTTCCCAAAACTCCACCACTTGCCTCATCTCCCAAAATGAAACCGCCGGCTCTGACATTATCCTTAATCTCTGCACCATCGTAGAAACAGGTGTTTGCTCCGGTACCCATAATGCAGGCAATACCAGGATTATGACCACATAAAGCACGCGCTGCGGCCAAAAGGTCAGAAGCTACATTACATTTTGATTTAGGGAATACCTCCTTGAATGCATCAGCCAAAGTTTGAGATAACTCTGGAGACAAAATACCGGCACCGTAGAAGAATACATCCTCAACATCAGCCCCTATCTCCGGCAACAGTTTTGTCTTGAAAATTTCAACAATATACTCTTTTGTCTGGAATACAGGGTTGATACCCTCAGTGTGTACAGATTTTACAGTACCATCATCATAAATTGCTCTCCAATCTACCTTTGTAGATCCGCTATCTGCTATTAGTTGCATGTTATTAAAGTTAGTGTTTTACAAGTGTTTCAAGTGCGCGGCAAATTTAGTAAAAAAGTGTGTAATAATCAATTAAAAATTCACCTCTTAACCAGCTCCACCTTAAATATTTTTGGCCAGTTCTTTCCGGTAAGATATACGGAATCGGATGACGGGTCATAAGCAATGCCATTAAGCACATCTGTTGAAGATGTAATAAGCGAGCGTGACAAAAGGTTTCTGCAGTCAACTACTCCCCTCACCTTTCCTGTCTCGGGATTTATTATTACAATTGAATCATCGCCATATACATTTGCCCAGATCTCTCCATTTATATACTCCAGTTCATTAAGATATTGTACTGGTTTGCCCTTCAAAGTTACCGCAACTTTCCTGTTTACGCCAAATGTAAGGGGATCAAGAAAATAGAGTACAGCCGAGCCGTCGGTCATAATAAGTTGCTTTCCATCGGTAGTAAGTCCCCACCCCTCAGTAGGATTCCACAACTCACCCAAATATATCAAGGTATTTATATCATAAACAAAACATTTGTTCTCCTGCCATGTGAGGATATAGAGATTTCCGTTCAAGACACATGCACCCTCGGCAAAATATTTGTTTTCAATATCTATTTTCTCAAGAATCCGTCCAGTTGCCAAATCTGTTTTTCTGAAACTTGACGATCCATATTGTCCACAACTCTCATATAAATCGTCATTATGAAAAAACAGTCCCTGAGTATATGCAGATCTGTCGTGAGGAAAAGATTGGAGAACTTTTAATGTATAAATATCGGGTTGCTGCGGATATATATAATTTATAACTCCCGACAGCAAAAAGACTGCTCCAACAACAACAGTCACCCTAATCAAAAATGCTCTATCAAATAAACTGCTCCTATTTTTCATAACAAATCAAATTGCAAAACTAATAACAAAATTCCCAAAACTAATAACAAAAATTTTACCAGACCAACAAGCACTCCAAAATTTATCCTATCAATGGCGCAGATTTCGTAAAAAACGATGGAATATACGTATATTTGCAGAGTTGGCAATCATGAATTTTAATTATGATTACATACAGGGAAGAGAGTTCCATTTTATGGCATAACGTAGATCTGAGACAGGAAATCAAACCGTATGCCTTTTTAAATCTGACGCAGGAAATTGCAGGAAATCACGCAAACAGACTCAATTTTGGCTATAACGACCTTAAAGAGTGTGAACAGACATGGGTATTGAGCAGAATTAAGGTACGCTACAACAATTATCCAAAATGGCAAGATAAAATAACCCTTGAAACATGGCACAAAGGGATGCAGTCGCTCTTTGGTTTGAGGGATTTTGCCCTACTCACAGAGGAGGGTTCCCAAGCAATTGTAGCAACAAGTTCGTGGCTCATCATGAATAGTAAGACTCGTAGAATAGAGAGAGACAACAATTTCTACAACAATCCCGAAATTCTCAAACAGGCAAACCCAAGAAATGCTATTGAAGAGCCTTGCGACCGCCTTAAAAGCCAGAAGGAGATGGAATTAAAGGGTGAACACATTGTAAAATATTCAGATCTTGATGCTCTCGGACATACAAACAATGCAAAATATGCAGAGTGGACCACAGATTGTATCGACAGCGAAATTCTTGAAAACTACCGCATAAAGGAGTTTCAGATAAACTTTAATGCAGAAACAAGACTTGGCGAACAGATAGAGCTATGGCTCAAGGAGATAGATACGCCTGAAAATATCTGCACGACTAACAACATAACAAAAGAAGAGAGTCGTACCGTTTATATAGAAGGCAAAAGAGAGGGCAAAAGTGTATGCGAAGCCATATTTACATTTGTTCCTTTAGAAATTTGCTCATCCAAATTTTAAAGAGTACTTTTGCAGCATCGGCAGGTTGTTCTATCGCTCAAGAAATTGGGAGGAAAGTCCGGACAAGAGAGGGCATTGCACTGCGGAAAGCGCAGACGGGCGAAAGTTCGTGTTTGGAGTAACAGAAAATAACCGCCAGAGTCGGGTTACCCATTCTGGTAAGGGTGAAAATGTGAGGTAAGAGCTCACAAGCAGATACGGCGACGTATTTGCAGTATTCCACTGCAACTTGCAAGGCCATGTATACCAACATTCAAGGGTTGCCCGCCCGTTGTTGGGGGGTAGGCTGCAACAGATAAATGATAGAAGCTTCTTAGGGTAGCAATACCAGTCTGAAGTACAGAATTCGGCTTATAAACCTGCCTACGATCTAAAACGAGGGTGTCCCAAAGCGCAAACACATTAACGCAAAGGATTACCCTCTTTTTGTATGGAAGTGGAATTGTTGCAAATTTGCATTAAAAAATTGCTATGAAAATTCATGCTATATATTTCAGCCCGACAGGTGGAACAAAAAAAGTGGTCACTGAGATTGCAAAGGGATTTTGTGATGGTTATGGTTCCAGAGAGGAGATGAGTGAGAGCCGCATTCAAGTGCATGATTTCACTTTACCGTCGGGAAGAGAGGCTATACCCGACATTGGTTGTGGCGATATAGCTGTAATTGGGACTCCTGTGTATGCCGGACGTGTTCCGAACCTGCTTCTCAAATATATAGAGAGTTTAGCCGGTAATGGGGCACTTACAGTTCCGGTAGTGACATACGGCAACCGAAATTTTGATGATGCCCTCATTGAATTGAGGGATTTGCTTGTCGGGTGTAATTTTAAACCTATAGCTGCTGCAGCATTTGTTGCCCAACACTCTTTTTCAAACACTTTGGGGGCGGGAAGACCAGATTATGAGGATTTGTCACAGGCGTATGATATGGGCAGGAGGTTATGCGGCAAATTGTTGCAAACTGGCATAGGAATTCCTTATGTTTCTGCAATTGATGCTGGAGATATCCTATTGGTGGAAGTTCCGGGAAACAGTGGCGATTCACGTGTATACTACCAGCCTAAAGATAATGGGGGCAATTTTATTGATATAAGGAGAGTGAAACCAAAGACTTTGGAGAAGTGCTTCGATTGCGGACATTGTGCAGAGATTTGCCCTATGGGCGCAATATCTTTTGTGGATTATAAGTCAATTACAGGAATTTGCATAAAGTGCAACGCCTGCATTAAAGAGTGTAAGGCTGGGGCAAAATATTTTGATGATGAGGGATACCTGTTCCATAAGGAGGATCTTGAAAAAAGATACCAGAGCGTTAAAAAGAATCTTATTATAGTTCCTTAAGGAGGGATTGCCCGTAAGATAAAAAAAAGAGGGCAACCCAAAATGATGCGGAAATTACAACATATATGGATTGCCCGAGCAATTTCTATTTTGAAACCATTATATCCAGAATCATTCTGTCTGTGACCTGCATTCCTTGTGAGCCGATTGTACCAAGATTATAGACAGTCTTCTCTATGCAATCTTCAATTATTCCATCGTTTGAAGAGATACAGATGTTGTCAAGGGCAAGAACAGCAGACTGAACCGATGATGATACTCCTGAAGCCACTTTCAATGCACATCCTACCTTTGCGCCATCACATACCATACCGGTAATGTTTCCTACCATATTTTTAATGGCAGCACATATCTGCTCATACTTGCCACCGTTCAAATATACAATACCACAAGAAGAACCGGTTGAAGCAATTACACAACCACACAAAGCAGAGAGCTTTCCAAGATAACCCTTAATGTGAATTGCAATAAGATGGCTCAATACAAGCGCACGGGCAAGCTTCTCGTCTGAGACATTCATCTTTTTGGCAACAGCAATAACCGGAACAGTAACTGTAATTCCCTGGTTTCCGCTACCAGAGTTACTCATTGCCGGAAGCAGACATCCTGCCATACGTGCATCAGATGCAGCTGCTGTGGCAGCCATTGCGTATGTCATTACAGATGAACCAAATACACTTTGATTTTGTGACGCTATAATAGTTTTTCCAACCTTTAGTCCATAATCATTCTTCAAACCCTCCTCCGCCAAAGCATAGTTCAACTTTACAGAATCGAGTATAAATCGGATATTCTCAAAACTTGCATTCTCGGCAAACTCAAGAATCTCCTTTACAGTAAGCTTGTAGTCAAGAGTTGTCTTCTCAGCAGGAGCCTGAGCACCAGCCTCTGCATTATTCTTCTTGGTACAATCGCAATCCTCAGCAATTATACAGTCTGATTTTTTTGCTTCACCCGATACATCAACTTGCTTATCGTTAAGTTTTACACTTATTATGGAGTCATGGTTATCTTTAATGATGGTTTCAGCCCTGTTCTCCCCATTAATGGCAGTAGCTTTAATGTAAAGTTTTACAGGAGTGTCGGCAAGACCTATTTTAACATTTCCATCTGCAACCATCTTTTTTGCAGCAGCCAAAGTATTATCATCAAGATCTTTCAGCACCTCAAGTTTGTACTCAGATTTGCCGCATGTTGCATCAAGTGCAGATGCTATATGCAATCCAACCATACCGGTACCAGGGATTCCTACTCCCATACCGTTTTTAAGGATATTAGCACTTACCTCCACATCAAGAGATTTGGGTTCACCATATCCTCCATTCCTTAAAGTTTCACAAGAGGAGGCAACAGCCAATGCTACAGCTATGGGCTCAGTACAACCCAATGCAGGTTTTACCTCTTTCTTAATAAGTTCAATAATTTCAAGTTCTCTCTCTAAAGTCATAAGTCAAGCTCTATTTTTCAGGGCTACAGTTAATATTTTTCAAAAAAGTTTGTAATCTCTTCCATCAACCTGTCAATTTGACAAGAAGACTCAAGTGTCTCAATCGGGAATCCCAACGATACAACATTGTAAGTACCCGAGTAGGCAACACCTGCAGAGATGTTGTTTCCCGGATAGCGGAAAATTGTGTATGCATCCTTTGAGGCAGGAAGCAATCCGTCAGGAGTCTCAACTATATAAATTTTATCATTCAATTGGTTGTTGAATGTAAATTTGCCATTGAATCCGAAAGGATTTGGAGCGCTCTTTACGATATTGTTTTTAGAGGCAAAATGGTTAGACCATTTGAATTTGAGAACCTCCTGAGCAAATTTCTTACCCTCATCTGCAGCATTTAATCCATTCCACAAATCAGATCCTATATAAGAACCTGAAACAAGTATATTACCACCTTTAGCAGCATAATCGGATATAGCCTTTTGAAGTGCAACCGGGAATGTTTCATATCTTACAATATACGGTTCTGAATCTATATAGGTCTGAACCTGTTTACCCATGATGAAATCTACAATCGGATACTCTTCAAGCTTAACATTGCCCGAAATTACAGCACCAGCTGATGATGAAACAAATGAATATCCCAATTTCATGAATGCCTTGCCATGAACATAAGGGTAATCAAATGTATTACCTGCAATAATCTTATCATCAAAATCGGCATAAGAGGCTGCATGTCCAGGATCATCATTTGTTATCCACTCCTTGTCTCTTCTGAACTCATACTGGTCACCTGTGAAAGAGAGGTCATACAGATATGGCACTCCATGATCTTTTGCATTATAAAAACCAGCAATAGTAGAGTCTTTTGATTGGAATGAAGCAGGACCGCTTACACGTGTAAAGCCATTAACTACCATTACAGTTTTATTTTTAACATCTGCACCTTGAGCCACTCCAACAGACAATATCTCCGAAGGGAAGCTTGCTCCACCCTCATTGAGTGCCGCAACTTTAAATGAATAAATTTTATTGCTCTCAACCGGAATCACAGCGTACGGAGTATCTACAATAACACCATTGTCAAATGAAGAGCCGTTCACTCTTGTATAGACAATATACTGCTTAGCTACAGCTGTCGGTTCCAATTTGTCCTCAACAGGAGACCAGCTCAAACGCACCAAATTTCTGCCCTCATTCTGCTCCAATTCAGCTGCAAAATCCGTTACAGGCAATGGTTGAACAACATAAGGGATACCATCTTTCAAACTCAAGAATTTAAGCATTCCCTTGTAAATTGCCCTGCTCACAAGAAATTTAAAATCGGGATCATGACCATACTTCATATCTGCAAAATTCTGATGAGACAAAAACTCAAGAAGGACTGCAGGCACATTTGGAGTTCTTGACTCTGCATAAGATCTGTCCCACAAACCTCTGCGGCTCCAGTTAGGGTCAAATGTAGCTCTGATGTCATCAACTATCTGAGTCTGTACAATATCTGCATAATCCCTACCCAACATTCTGCTCTCACCGGTAGGATATTTGTCTGATCCATTTGATATTTTTGTATAAATCATCAATGTACCCACAATTGAATCATCCGGAAAGATACCTGCATCTGTATGGAATGCAAAAGACAAATCAACAGGAATATTCAAACCCCTGAAATCAGGATTCATCTTTGATCCTCCCGACAGTACATTAACCCATCTTCCTCTTGAAGCGTAATCGTCGGTATAGTCATTCATATTATTTGTCTGTGAATAAACGGTATCTGCGTAACCTGCCCACTGCAGCCACACTCTTGAGCCCTCCACAAAACGTGGATATCCGCTCACAAACGGCTCAACCTCATAAGGAAGTTTGACCTCCGAATTTACAGTACGTGCGATATTACCCATTCCACCACCAAACCTTACACCATCAGCCGTAACAACTTTAACTCCATTTGCAGATTTGGCACCCTTATTCATATTTGTCAGATATACACCCTGATCATCAGCTCCTTTATCAAAAAGGAATGTTCCCAAATAGATCCATGTGCCACCACCCATCTGCTGGTTTACCTTGAACTCACGCTCACCATCCTTAAATTTGACTCTGTAATAAGCGGCATCTGTACTGTTTGGAAGAGTTTTATAGGAGATATAAACTGCATACTCGCCACTTTCAGGAATATTGGGATTCCATTGTGCAACGCTCTCACGTTTTGGAGTTTTACCTTTAAGATTCTGTTGTGTCATTACCTGGGCAACCCTATATGTACCCATTTCAAACGGATTTTCACCATGAACATATGAAGCTTTCGAATTGGCAAAACCGAATGAATCACCACTCTTCCATCCGTATGAACCATTTGACTCGGTATAACCGCCAAAGGACTTGTCATTATCTACAACAACCTCATTTTTCTGTATATCCCTTTCACGAGGCAAAAGCACATTTGCACCTGCATTCTCAAGCATTGGAACAATGAACGGTATAACATAACTTTGAGTGTATTTGTCTTCAACTGTCTGGAAAAGACGGCATCTCTGCCACTCCCACCTTTGAGTATTCTGGTCAAAATAGAGACCGTGGCTGTGCCATAAAGCAATATGACGGTTCTGCAATCCGTCGGTAACCTCAAAAGGTCTGTCCATATCCTTTACAAGAACCGGTTGCTCAACCTTTGACCTCTTCACCTGTTTCTTGCCTTTTGAATCCTTTACTGCGGCAACATTATAAAAATTGCTGCTCAACTCCTCCAACAAAGATCCGTTTGCATAAATTTTTATCTTTTTACCCGGAAAATGTTTTGCGGCAATTGAATATA
>JAFZFL010000059.1 GCA_017555925.1 Bacteroidales bacterium
GGTTATATGAAGCAGTATTCATTATGCAGAACCCTACCTCATTGCTGCCAGCCCATGCCTTTTGGGTTCCCTTGGGATATGTAGAGTTGGTCAGGGCCACAAAGCCATACCTCACCCCCCTGAAATACTCCACTCTGTTATTATATTCGTCTGTATCTCTGTGCTTCCACATAAGCGGCCTTCCGTCGGGAGTAGATTTTCCTGTAAAAATTGCAGATGTACATGCATGCACCGGTTCAGACAATGAAATGCAGAGACAAAAAAGAGTGATAAAGAGGATTATTTTCTTCATAATCTTGAATTTTAAAGTACGGGATATATTTATTACACCAAATTGGGGCACTTCCCTGATTTTTTTTACTATATGGAGAGAGATTTTATTAAATTTGTAGTATGGACTACGGCAGATTCATAGAGGCAATTAGATGTGGTGACGAACTTACATTTGAGTTATTCTTTTCAATGGAATTCAATAATGTGGTTCTTTTTATTGCTTCTTTCCTAGAGAATGAATCTGCAGCGAAGGATATTGCCCAGGACTCTTTCATCTCATTGTGGAAAAAACGCGAACAGATTGACCCCCATCACAATATCCGCTCTTATCTTTTTACAATCGCACGCAATAAGGCCCTCAATTATATGAGGGATAACCATCTTGACAAGAAGAACCATCTTGAACCCGAAAACATTGAAACAACCCGTTATGCACTTGCATTACCGTCGGTTGTAAATGAAATTGATGCCCTTGAAATGGAGAAACTCATAGGCCATACTCTTGAACAACTGCCGGACAAAATAAAACGCATATTTAGTTTGAGCAGAGTTGACAACCTCACTTACAGAGAGATAGCCGAAAAAGAGAATATATCGGTAAAAGCTGTGGAGTACCAGATAAAGAAGGCTCTTGATATATTCAGAAAACGATTGCTCACATATATGTAAGTTTTTTCAGGGAGTATGCCATTTTTGGTGTAATATACTTAACAAACATTGGTTTTAACTTAATTTATAAAACTATGGACAGAACGAATCTAAAATCGAGAATCGGACTTTTAGTACTGGGTCTGATTCTGTTTTCTGCACTTCCTTGTGAGCTTTTTGCAGAGCAGATAACACCGGATGCAAGGCAGGAACAACAATCGGATGAACGCGAAATTAAGGGTGTAATTACAGATGCTGTCATAAAAGAGCCGCTTATTGGTGTTTCCATCATAAATAAGCGGACCAACGCAATAGCGACTTCCGATATTGATGGAAACTATAAAATTAAGGCAGATAACGGCGATGTCATTGAATTTTCATTTATTGGTATGGAAACACAGACCATTACTGTTGCACCTGGGGTAAATACCAATATTGAACTTAAGGCAAGTTCCGAGATGCTTGATGAGATGGTGGTTGTTGGTTATGGTACTGCAAAGAAGATCAGTTCAATTGTTGGTGCTGCAACTACCGTAAAGAGTGATGTATTCAAGAGTGTTCCTGCAGCGAGTGCCGGAGACGCACTTCAGGGACAGGTTGCAGGTCTGCAGGTATACAGCAGCACCGGTGAACCTGGCAGCGATGTTACCATGAGGCTACGTGGTGTAAACTCTATAAACGCTTCAAATACCCCATTGTTTATTCTTGACGGC
This sequence comes from Bacteroidales bacterium, assembly GCA_017555925.1. The sequence goes on from JAFZFL010000059.1 coordinate 1,635, forward strand.
TCACCTGTTGATGTAGGAATCTTCACATCCATGAATCCTAATGATATTGAAACAATGACAGTCCTTAAGGATGCCTCTTCTGCAGCAATTTATGGTTCACGTGCTGCCAATGGCGTTGTTTATATTACAACCAAGAAGGGTAAAGAGGAGAAGCCGGTTATCCAATTGACAGCTTCATATGGTGTATCAAATGTTGCAAACTATCCTGTAGAACTCATGTCATCTGAACAATGGTTCAAATTCAGGGAGATGGCAGATCCGAGCCTTGTGAACAACACCCAGTTCCAGGAGTTGAAACAGTTCCGCTTGAGCAACAATATCGGCTGCAACTGGAAAGATTGGATTTTGCAAGAGAATGCTCCTACATGGAAAGCAGACTTGAGTCTGTCGGGAAGAACAAACAGAATGGATTATTATGTATCTCTTGGTGCTTTTGACCAACAGGGTATTGAGCCATTCTCTTATCTTTCGAGATATAACATGAGAACCAATCTGAATGTTAAGGTTACGGAGTGGTTGAAGATTGGTACCAATACAACCATATCATATCAGGAGCAGTCTGCAGCAGGCTATTCCACTTCAGGTACAGGTTATTACAACCCTATGAACATTGCCTTGTGGTCGCTTCCATACGCAGTTCCTTATGAGATTAAAACAGATACCAACGGCAAGTTCTTGGGTTATGGAGAGGAGTTGGATTATATTTCTGATCTTGGCTTGTGGAACTATTACGACAGAATGGAGGCACAACCTTCAGTCAACAGCACATTCAGACTCAACTCAAACCTTTATGAAGAGATTACTCCTGTTAAAGGTCTTACTATAAGAGCAGCCCAGGCCATTGATGGCGCCGACTACAGATACACTGGCAAAGTCCTTCCAAACGATATGGGTCTTGCAACAGTAACCGAAGAGACATTCAGCCGATTCTACAGACTGACCTCTACAAATACTATTGAGTACAAATTTGACATTGCAAAGAAGAACCATATAAACATTTTGGGAGGCCACGAATCTATCCTTTATAAGAAAGAGGGATTTGGCGCATCTTCTACAGGTATTTCCGATGACAGAATGACAAATGTTGATCAGGGTATAACTTATGAGAAACCAACTTACAGCCACTCTGAAACAACACAGAATTCATTCTTCATACGTTTGTCATATGATTATGCCGACAAATATTTTATTGATGCCACTTTCCGTACCGATGGTTCTTCGTTGTTCGGAGACAACAACAAGTATGCTAACTTCTACTCATTCGGTGCAATGTGGAACATTAAGGAGGAGTCATTTGCAAAAGATATAGAGTGGATAAACAACCTCCAATTGAAGGCATCATACGGTACAATGGGTAACTCCGGTATAGATAACTATCTCTCTTACGGTCTTACAGAGTCGGGCAAACAGTATGCCGGTAATCCAAGCTGGTATTTGAGTTCACTAAGCAACCCTAACCTTACCTGGGAGACCCTTGAAAACCTTAATATTGGCTTGAACGCAACACTCTTTGACAAGTTCTCTTTCAACATTGAATTCTATAACAAGCTTACCAAAAATATGCTTATGTATATACCTTATTCATTCCAGACAGGTTTTTCAGGCGGATGGGGCAATGTTGGCAACATGAGGAACAGAGGTGTTGACCTTGAATTGAGATATGATATTCTTAACACCAAAGACTGGTACTTTAACGTGGCGTTCAACATGAACTACAACAAGAATATGATTACAGAACTGTTTGGCGGACGTGATGAGTTTGTTGATGGAAGATCGGGATTGAAATATGAGGTAGGAAAGCCATATGGAGAGTTTTACCTTGTTGAATATGCAGGAGTTGACCCTGCTACAGGAAAACAGCTTTGGTATGATAAGGATGGCAACATAACCTCTACCTATTCTGAGAGTGATGCAAAATTCATAGGCAAGAACAGATATGCACCTTGGTCGGGCGGTTTGAACTTTAACCTTTCATGGAGAGGTTTGGCATTAAATGCCTCCTTCTCAGGTGTGTTTGGCAAATATATTGAGAATTACGACAGATATTTCATTGAGAACCCATCATTCGCAGATGAGTCAAATATGACAGTACGTATGCTCAATATCTGGACAGAGCCGGGACAAATTACAGATATTCCAAAGGCAGGTGAGACAATCAAGCATGATAGCAGATGGATAGACAATGCCTCTTTTGTACGCTTGAAGAATCTTCAGTTATCATACACATTCCCAAGAGAATTGATACAGCGTTCACAAGTATTGAGCGGACTTAAAGTATATGCTACAGGACGTAACCTTTTGACCTTTACCGGATATAAGGGAATTGACCCTGAGGTTGACTACGAAACTGCATCTGGAGATTACCCTAACACCAAACAGATTACTGTGGGAGTAGAGTTTACATTTTAACAAATCACTAAATGGAATATATTATGAAAAAGATATTATCATTAATAGTTATAGTTCTGTTGGCTGTCTCGTGCGATCTTACCAAGATGCCTCAAGGCTCTATAAACAGCGAGAACGCACTTACATCACTTGACGATGCCATGAAGTTCAGAACTGATTTGTATCTTGATCTCAGAGATTACCTCTCATCAGGATACCCTGTATATATTCAGGAACTTATGACCGACTCTTTCCACGCATCAATCATGTTTGGAAACAGAAATGGAGAGTACTACAAATGGGAATACACCAGCACTTTCGGTTATGTTGAGGAGATATGGAGCAGAGCCTATTATAATGTTACTCTGGCCAATTATCTTGAGCAGGGAATTGACAAGCTGATGCAATCTGGAGAGATTACAGAGGCTGATAAAAAGCAGCTTGATATTATTCTTGGAGAGGCTGCATTCTTGAAGGCAATGTCAATATTCACTTTAACACAATTGTATTGTGAGAATTACAGTTCATCCAATGCAAATACAGCATTGGGAGTTATGCTTCTGGATGGACCTGTTGAAAGCCCTGGCGACATTACAACTTATGTTGGAAGATCCTCTTTAGCTGACACATACAAATATATTGAAGATAACATTGCAACTGCAGAATCAAAACTTGCATCTGTAGATGGCGAGGTTGGTTCCATTTATATCACAAAAGATGCTGTTTCTGCATTGAAAGCACGTATAGCATTGTATAAAGGAGATTTCTCAATTGCTGCAACAGTTGCATCTGCCCTTGTTGACGGAGGCAAATATCCGTTGATTGACAATCTTGATGATTTTAATGCATTATGGACAAATGACAGCGGCAAAGAGTGTATTGTACAATACTGGGCAGGTTTCAACGAGGGTTCGCTTCCTGAGTCAAACAACTATGACTACATAGAGTACAGCACAAGTGGCACATATAGTCCAAACTATATTCCGGAACAGTGGATCATTGATGCATACGATTCAGAAGACATCCGTTTTCAGGCCTGGTTCAAACAACTTGATGTTGTATACGGCAGCATAAGCGGCAACGTTTATGTATTCTTCAAGTATCCCGGCAACCCTGAGTTGAGCGCCTCTGTATCTGACTACATAAATAAGGTTAAGGCATTCAGAATTGCAGAACAATATTTGATTGCAGCTGAAGCAAATGCGAAGAATGGAAATGAGGCTCAAGCCAATAAATATCTTAACGCTTTGAGAAAATCAAGAATACCTGGCTATGAAGAGGCAAGCTATTCGGGAGCGGAACTCGTTCAGCAGATAAAAGATGAGAGAACCAAAGAGCTGTTTGGTGAGGGATTCAGATTTACCGATCTCAAGAGATGGAATGAGGGCTTCAACCGTTCCGAGGCACAAGATGACCAGATAATAAACAATGCAGGAAGTGAAAATACTGAATTCCTTGCTAAAGATGCCACCAACTTCCGTTGGTTATGGCCTATTCCTCAGGCTGAAATAGATTCAAATCCTCAAATAAAGGATCAGCAGAATCCTGGTTATTAAAATGGTGTGTCATACTTAAATTTTAAGCATTATGAAACAGGTAAAATCAATATATAAAATTTTTACGCCATTAGTTATAATGGCAACTCTCTTGCTGAACGTTTCATGCTCACAAGATGAGTATATCTATACTCCTACCAACAATTGCGTCTCTTTCCAAAATGTGCCTTCAAATGGCTACCAATTGGATGGAAATGAGATTGTGGTTGAGATAGTGCGCGGTGTAGCCACCGAGGCCCAGACATTGAACATTTCATTTGATGGCAGCAACATATATACACTTCAAAGCAATACAGTAACATTTGCCCAAAACCAATACAAATCATCTGTTACATTAAGCTATAATGAAGATGATCTTGAGGCTTTTGTGGAGTATCCGTTTACACTCAGCTTTGACGAGTCACAGGTATCTCCTGCAGGAATAAACACATTCAAGGCTGTAGGACAGGTACCGTTCTCATTGGATGAGCTTGAATATGAAGATTACGGATTGGTATATTGCGAGGATTACATGTTTGCAAAAGGTTATGACTTTGATGGAAAGACCTATACTCTGCAATTGGCCAAATACACAAAGACATATTACCGTATTCCTAACTTTATGGGGTCGGGACAGAACTTTGACTTCTGCCTTACAGCAGACGGTACTTTGACAATTATGAGTCCGGACGTTTCTGAAACTCCTGAAGACATCAACAGCTATGACATGTACAAATTTGTAACTGAGTACACATATAACGGAGAACCTATGACAATGTGGTTCGACTCTGACGCAGACTACAACAGAGTTGAGGATCAGGGCGAAGAGTACACCATGATTGAGGGTACATACTTCAGCAACTATGCAGTCTGGTCTACTCCATCAGCAGGATTGCTTACAGCAGAGCAGTTCAGGGACGACCAGGAAGGTGATGACGGATGGTGGAGATTCTATGTAAATGTAAAGACCGTATTTTAATGGAAGCCTGTAGGGAAAATTGAGTGACATGATATGAAATGGCAATAAAAAACACCTCCGGTTGTGATGTGACCCCCAAAAGTTGGACGGTTTAACATTATTAAGAGGCTGACTTAGATTGGAACAGAGCTCGGTATTGCACCGGGCTCTTTCCTTTTAGCCTCAGTTTGATTCTATCATTATTGTAGTAGCGTATATATTTAAC
>JAFZFL010000060.1 GCA_017555925.1 Bacteroidales bacterium
GGCTCCAATTCCCATATCATCAATTCCAGCTTCAAAAGCTCTGTCCATAGCATTTATCCTCCACATATAATCTCCCTTTATGGTATTTGCAGGATGATATTGGGCGTATGTCTCTTTATGGTATGTCTCCTGAAACACCTGGAATGTTCCAATGCCGGCCTCTTTTACTATTTTATACCCCTCCACATCAAGCGGAGCTGCATTTATGTTTACGCGTCTTATTTCACCATTACCCTTCTTTGTGGAGTAGCAGATCTTTACACAATCTGCAATGAATTGGGGTGTGTATTGCGGTGATTCTCCAAATACAAGAATGAGCCTCTTATGGCCCTCATCCTCAAGATTATATATTTCGTTAATGAGTTCTTCTTTTCCGAGAGTTTTTCTAATGGTGCCCTTTGCACTGCTCTTGAATCCACAATATTTGCAATTGTTTATGCAATAATTGCCAACATACAAAGGTGCAAAAAGCACAATCCTATTCCCATATACTGCCCTTTTAAGGGTTCTTGCAGCTTCAAACAGCTCTTCAAGTCCCTCTTTGGATTTTATTGCAAGAAGTGAGGCTGTCTCTTCGATGGAAAGCGGCTGTTTGCTGAGTGCCTTCCTGAAGATCTCCCTATTCCTTACCATATCCTCTTTTGTATTTTCAATGAGCGAATGGAGCAGATTGTCATCAATAAAATCCACTGCATTTTTGCTTAAGCTCATATCCATATTCATCAACTTGCTCATTTCCCTTAGTTTTGTTCATTAATTTCTTTTTGTGCATATTGGTATGCATGTGATATTTCTGCCCCTATCAAAATGATAATCCAACTTACATTCATCCATATAAGGAAGAGCGGTACAGCTGCAAATGCACCATAAATTGCATTTATCCTCGATACCAGAATCTGTGTCTCCACATACAGATACTGCATTATTACAAATGCGGTGGCAGAGATAAGTGCAGCATTGAAGGCTGCACCAAAACGTACTTTCACATTTGGAATGTACTTGTACATTGCCGTGAACATGAGCAGTATTATTGCAAAAAAGAGGAACCATTGCATAAATATGCCAAGCTCTTCAAAGTGCCACATTCCCAATATGCTTTTCATCTGGTTTGTGAAAACTGTATATATGGAGAGGAAGATAAGTATCATAAAGGGTGCTGTAATAAGTATACCAATGTAGTAGAGAAAGCGTTTGGCAATAGATCTTCCGCGCTCCACATTCCATATCTCATTAAAGCATCTTTCTATGTTAAGAATCATCCAAATTATAATCCATACAAAGAAGAATGCACTTATAACTCCAAATATATCTCTCTGCCCGCTCTGAATGATATTGTCTGCAAACTGCAACATCCAGTTAAGAGCCTCCTGGCTTCCCGAAAAATTCTCAAGAAGCAGTTCCTTAAGTGTTTGGGCAAAGCCAACTCCTCCTGTAACAGCAAGTGCCACAGCAAGAAATGGAACAACACTCATTGCTGCAAAAAAACTGAGAGAGACAGCATACAGCCCGAGCCTGTCATTTCCCGATTTGCGTACAGTGATTATGGCAACTTTAAGGTATTTGATCAGACGCTTCTTGGCCTTGCCAAAATCATCAAGATTTAGATGCCATATATCGTCTGTAATGAATTTTACAAACCATTGGTACAAATCCCGTATCTCTTCAAGCAGGTCTTTCATTCAGATTATTTTTTCAGTTTTGCCATAAATTTTTCGGCATCAACTATATAACGGGTATGGGTACCTTTGCCGATCTCACCTTTCTCATCATAAGCTGCAACATCAAATTTTACCCAGTTACCGTTAACTTCGGTTATAATTGCATCTGCCCATACTTTTGTCCCAGGCAGGCAGGCTCTCAAGTGCTGGACATTAATCTCAGTTCCTACACTCGCTGCGCCATATTTCTCCAGAAGCCCAAAAGAAGAGCACTCCATAAGTGCTATCATTCCGGGAGTGGCAAATACTTCAAGTGCACCCGATTTATATTTAGCGGCAGTATCATTTTCTGTAACAATCATCTCTGCACGGTTTTCCAAACCTGCTCTAATATCTTCTCTTGTCATATCAAAATATGTTAATTAAGTTTTGCTAATATAGCTTCTACAAGTTCTTCAGCCTCTTTTTCAATCTTTTCTGGAGCTGCTCCTCCCATCATTTCAACTATTGGGCCGCAAATCTCCAGGTGAGACTCGTCTGCAAATTTCTTCAAATCCTTTACTCCGGCACCATTCCATGTAGATGAACCGAACAGTGCCCAAATTTTGTTCTTAGGCTCATTAAGGCTTATCTCATTACACAGATGCTCCATCATAGGGTGCATTCTGGTATTGTATGCACATGTGCCGAGAACTACGGCCTTATACTTCCATATCTCGTTGAGAATGAAGGATACGTGACTCTTTGAAACGTCAAATGTGCGAACCTCAATTCCCTTTGCTCCAAGCATATTTCCAATATGGTCAGCCATCTGCTCTGTATTTCCATACATGGAAGCATAGGCAATCACAACTCCCTTCTCAGCCTCTTGTCTGCTCCATTTGTCGTAAAGCGCTATAACTTTTGAAGGATTGTTCCAGATAAGGCCATGTGACGGGCATATTCGCGCAATATCCAAACCTCCAAGTTAAGCAAGAGCCTTTTGGACCATATTGCTATATTTTGCCACAATGTTTGAGTAATATCTTCTCATTTCTGCAAGATAATGCTCTTCAAAGTTTGCATTTGTATCATAGATTCCACCATCAAGGGTGCCAAATCCTCCAAATGCATCGCACGAAAAGAGAGTTTTTGTTGTCTGGTCATACGTTACCATGGTCTCAGGCCAGTGAACCCATGGGGCAGTAAAGAACTGGAGTTTGGTATCTCCAAGATCAATTTCATCGCCATCCTTTACCTGAAGCCTGTTCTCTTGAGGAATATGGTAATAATGCTGCAAAATTTTGAATGTTTGCATATTGCCTACAACCTTAACTTGAGGAAAGGCTGCAAATACTGTATCAATCATGCTCGCATGATCCGGCTCCAAGTGATTGATTACCATGTAATCCAATCCTTTGCCGTTTAAAATCCTCCTGATTTTTGCAATATAATTTGCTGCAACACCAAACTCTATTGTATCAATGAGTGCGGTCTTTACATCATTGATAACGTATGTATTGTATGATACACCGTATGGTAGCGGCCAGTTGTTTTCAAATAGTTCTTTGCGTCTGTCGTTTTCTCCAACAAACCAGATATGGTCTGAAATTTTAATTTCTCTCATGTCAATATAGTTTATACATCTATCTTATTTACGTAGTAAATAAACCGCGTAAAGATAGTTAAACTTAATATAAACACCAAAGAAAATAGCAAGTTTAAACCGGCTGGTTGTTTAAATCTCTCCGTTATTGATTATGGCATATAACTCCTCTTCTGAAACTATCTGTATATTCAGTTTTGATGCCTTCTGGAGCTTGCTCTCTCCACTCTTTTCACCTGCAACAAGAAAATCGGTATTTCCACTCACTGAACTGCCAATTTTACCTCCGTGCTGCTCTATGAATTTTTTTAGCTCTTCCCTCGATATTGAAAACGTGCCGGAAACAACAAATGTTTTCCCCTTCAGCTTCTCCGACAGTTTTGCATCATTCTGCTCATTGCATGCCATCTGCAATCCTGCAGTCTTAAGCTCATCTATCACTTTAAGATGCTCCTCCTGAGAGAAATAACCAACAATTGAATCGGCAAGTTTTTCTCCTATCTCTTCAATCTCAAGAAGCTCTTCTTTTGTGGCTTGGGCAAGCTTCTCCATACTCTTTAAAGCTCCTGCAAGATTTTTTGCCGTAGTCTCACCTATATACCTTATTCCCAATGCAAAAAGCACTCTTGAAAAATCGGTTTTCTTGCTCTCTTCAAGAGATTTCAGAAAGTTGTCGGCAGATTTTTCCTTCCATTTGTCAAGAGTAAGTAGCTGCTCCCGGGTAAGTTTGTACAGGTCGCTGAGGTCATTTATATAACCTTTGTTGTAAAGTTGCTCTATGGTTGCTTCTCCAGCATTGATGTTCATAGCCTTGCGGCTTATAAAATGAATGAATTTGCCCTTAATCTGCATAGGACAACCATCTGAATTTGGACAGAAAGATCTGGCCTCATCAACATCCTTTACAAGTTTGGTCCTGCAGTCTGGACAAAATTCGGGGAATTGGGCTTTTGTTGCATCAAGAGGCCGTTTCCCAATCTCAACTCCTGTGATTTTTGGTATAATTTCACCACCTTTTACCACATAAACATAATCACCTGTATGAATGTCAAGAAGCTCCATCTGTTCAGAGTTGTGGAGCGATGCTCTCTTTACAATTGTTCCACTCAGCTGTACAGGTTCAAGGTTGGCCACTGGAGTGATTGCACCAGTTCTTCCAACCTGGTAGCTGATTGAAACAAGTTTTGTAATAGCAACCTCGGGTTTGAATTTGAAAGCAGTTGCCCAGCGGGGCGATTTGGCAGTAAAACCCAGACTCTTCTGAATTGCAAGCTGATTCACTTTTATTACAATTCCGTCGGTAGCAAATGGTAATTTTTTTCTCTCAATATCCCAATAATTTATATACTCTATAACCTCTTCTATGCTTTTGCACTCCCTTGAGAGTTCAGAGACAGGAAGCCCCCATGATGCAGCAGCTTCAAGTGCCTTACTGTGAGTGCTGAAGTCTATTTCCGGTGCAATCAGATGATATAAAGTACACTCCAGCCCCCTCTCTTTTACCTGTTTGCAGTCGAGCAGTTTTATTGATCCTGCTGCAGCATTTCTCGGATTGGCAAAAGGCTGGTCCTCATCCAATTCCCTCTGATGGTTGAGTCTGTCAAAGGCATTGTATGGCATATAAATCTCTCCCCTTATCTCAAACTCTTGCGGGAAGTCTGCAATATCTGATTCAAAAAGAGAATTTTCATCAGGCTTTTTGAGCTCTTTTGGAATGGATGGTATTTGCATCACATTGAGTGTGACATCATCTCCAACACTGCCGTCTCCACGGGTCAATGCCCTGAACAATTTGCCGTTACGATATGTAAGGCATATAGCTGTACCATCAAACTTTAGCTCACAATTATAAGTTGCTTTAACCGGTAATCCGTCGCCCCCATAAATGCCTTCAGAACCCTTCTGTATACGTTCATTGAATGAGTAAAGTTCCTCAATATCATAGGTGTTGCCCAAAGAGAGCATAGGATGTTTGTGCTTGTACTGGGCAAAGCCGCTCTGTTCAGAAGAGAGGTCGCTGCCAACAGAACGGGTTGGAGAATCAGATGCGGCATACTCCGGAAAGCGTTTCTCAAGGGCCTGAAGCTCCTGCATAAGTATATCGTACTCAAAATCTGTAATTACAGGATTATTGAGTAAATAGTAATTGTAATTGTGCGACTTAAGCTCATCGTAGAGCTGGATAATTCTCTTTTTTGCCTCTGATTTCTTCACGATTCTAAAAATTA
>JAFZFL010000061.1 GCA_017555925.1 Bacteroidales bacterium
AATAAATGTAGGAAGACCCTCACTCTCTACAACAGCTTTGTAGCTGTCTATCTCAGCCCTACATTTTTCCAAAGTAGTCTGGTCTACAACAATAGCAAAAGAGGTTTTGCCCTCAATTGTAGGCTTCTCAATATTCTGAGCATTTGCGCTCAAACCAATAAAGGCAGCAGCTGCAAAAAATATTGAAGTAAAAAATGTTTTACGATTCATTTTATTACCTGATTAATATTAAAAATTTATGTGATTAAAAAGGGTGGCCATTTGAATTACAGCCACCCCCTATCAAAGTAATTATTCAAATCAAAAAGATTTGTTAAATACTAGAATGCCAAACCAATTTTAAAGTTTGCGATTGCACGTTTAGTGTAATCATCAGAATCAGGAACGTAGTAATCATACGAAGCTGTCAAGAACAAAGACAAAGAATCATTTTTCTTGAAACCAGAATAAGAGTATGAAAGCTCACCACCTAATTTAGTATAATTGGTTGTCAAATAGTAGAAATCTTTAAGTGTAAAGTCTGTCCAACCTGCATTGTCTGGTTGAGTACCTTCACCTGAGTAAACAATATCAGCTTTATTATTTGATTGGTAACCACCATCAATATTAATAGTCAAAGAGTTATTTTTACCCAATTTGATGTGACGTGAAGCAAACAGACCAAAGTAACTGTTAGTTACATCTTGAGTTGCAGTTGGCAAGTAGTAAATCCAGTCGTTAGTTTTGTTAGAATAGTTTGCACCAAACCACCATTTGTAAACATTACCATCGTTAACAACGTAATCCAATTTAACTTCAGTATTAACTTTAGAAATGTTTGAACGGATATATTTGGCTTTAACAATCCAAGCCTGAACATCATAAGAGTTATCAAACTCCTGGAAATACTCAATGCCATCAACGCTTCTATTCTCATAAGAAACCTTGAATGCCAAGAAATTACCGTTATTGAATGTGTAGTTTGTAAGGAATCTTCCAGACCAAGAATCCTCTTTAACTGTACCAAGCATTTGTCTGCCAGTACCTGGACTTGCATCAAGTCTCTCATTATTTATATCCTCAACTCTCTGCATATAATCTGCAGCAAGAAGGATATTCCAATGCTCATTCTTGAAACCATATTGCAAACCTCCAGAAAGAGTGTGCATATGATAGTAACGTGTGTCTATGATAGAACCGTATGAACCAAACTCTGCCTCTCTAAAGAAACCGGGAGCAACAATATCCCATACTCTTGAAGTATTTCTATTATTAATAATACTGGCATCACCATCCTCTCTTCTATTGGAGTGGTTAAAGCTCAAACCAATATTATGTTTGCCGAAAGTCATCAATGCAGAAGCACCCCAACCAAAATGAGAAACCTGTTTTTCTGCAACAGGATCACTCTGTTTTGCAGACAAACCTGAAATATAACTACCAGAAAGACCAAGAGTCAAGAAATTGAACAATTGCGGAGAAGCCATCTTCATATTAAGATTATACTCCTGTCTGATCCATTTTGAAGAGTTTGAATCTGCCAATTGGAAAGGCTGGTCTCTAAATGGGTCATATGCCATAAGGTTGAATCTGGTACCACTCATAGCCTCTCTTGTATAAGATAGCGAACCCCACATAAACATATTGTTCAACTTCTCATAAACTCCACCACCCTCTGTAGAGATTCCATATGTCAAGTTATCAGTGCCATCTTGAACCATTTTGAAATCACCATTGGCTGTACCGATTCCAAATGAAGATATACTATAAACTTTAGAAGCATCAACAACACCACCGGCAGCATTGTTGGTATTATTCATCCAGATATTTTGCAAATTCAATTTAGCAACTGAAGCCGGAGTCTGATTCTCCTGCGCAAGAACTGGATTGAAGGCAGTTACCACCAAGGATAAGCAGCCTATAGCCTTAAATATATTTTTAATCATTGCTATTAATCTGTTTTAGTTAATACCTTGGTTATTTGTTTGTACCATCCCAAGCTGGAGCTTTAGAACCGTGTCTTCTGATCTCTGGGCGGAAAATAACCTCAAAGTCTTCAGTAGAGTTATTAGTATCAGCAAAAAGAGGAGTTCCATCAGCTCTTCTGCCAACAACTTTTCTAGAGACAACTTTCTGGCAATAAGTTTGCTCTACAGATGTACCACCAGCGTCAACAAAGCCTGGGATACGTTTTTTGCTCAATAGGCTCATATCACCAAGTAGCTCAACACCATCATAAATCCATCCAGCAGGAATTTTTGAATAATAAGTAGTCTTATTAACCTCTGTTTGAAGATTAGTGTAATCTTCATAGTACTCAGTATTGATTACAGTACCATCGTCTGGTCTGTATAGGCAGAACGCAGCACCAAATACAGAGGTCAACCATTGGGTCTTATTCAAATTTCTTGTAAAGATTGGCGGCAAATCTGCAACATCCGGATTATTACGTGACGCATTACCTGACCAACACTCCCAATTAGCCATTGAGTTATCATAAGAATCTGGATTGTTTACAGTATGATCACGTGCCTCTTGTGCAAGAACCACAGACTCACCTGGAGCAAGAGGGTAATCAGTACCATTACCAGGGAACTGCCATACTACAAGACCATAAACATAGTTATCAATACCATCCTCGTCTGGCCAAATAGGAGGAGTAGAACTTGCTGAAGCAATATTAGGGTGCAATTGGGCGAAGCACAATCCATCCAAATACTCAACCTCATCACCATTATTGTATATATGGTAAGTTTGGTCACGGAAATAGTAGTTAGATGCTCCACAATAGTAAATCTCACTAATAATTAGCGGAGCTAATTTAGCAGGACGAATTACTATAGATGAAGACGATTTAGCCTCTTCTCTTGTGATAGTTTTAATCAAAGATACTTGAGGAATTGTACCATTCATCATATATGTAAAACCATCATTCTCAACTTTACCTGAAACTCTGATAGAGTAGTCACCAGGAATTAGATTAACGGTAGCAATACCCTCATCATCAGTCTTTGTAGAAACAATACCGCTTGTATTAAGATTCACAAACTCTACCAACAAACCGTTAGCAGAAAAATTAGGATCAGGTATAACCTCTCCACCTTTCTCCTGGAAAGATGTAGTGGCAGCAACCTTATATGAAACCTCAATTTTCTCTACCATAGGTACATCCTGAGCATTCTCCACCATACTGATACAAGAGGAGATAATAGCAACCAAGGACAAACTTAAAAATAATTTAAAATATCTTTTCATAACTGTATCTCCTTACATTATTTAATTGTAGCATTCAACTGCAAACCAAAGAAGAATCCACCGCCACCAGTTCTTATAAGTGAACCCGGGTCAGTTGCAGACTCTTGTAGACGGCTGCTGCGGAACATATTCTGAGCAAAGAATGAAATATCAAAGTTATCACCAAACTCTTTTGTAATATTGATACCAATAGTAAGATTTGGCTCATATACTCTCTGTCTCAAATAGAAAGTATCCCAGTCATAAGAATCTGTTGCTATAATATAACGGAATCTGTTATAGTTTGGATTCTCTGGATTTGCCCACTCTTTATTGAAGTCATACAAAACACCTGCTTTATACTCTACACCGTCAACTTGAGAATCTGTACGAGGCATCCATTTCTTAGGAATTGTCAATAAATCTCTGTCATCAGTATATTTGGTCCAGCTATGGCTTCTCCAGCGAATGTGAGCATTAGCAGAGATTACCAAACCAATTTGAGGGATATTATGAACAGCTGTAACATTTGTAGAAAGATACTCAGTATAATTTACACCTGAAACATCAACATTATCAAAGAATCCTATATCTGGATATGTGCTGTAGTCACCTGAGTTTGAAATTCTTCTGCAAGCAGAGTATCCCGCCTCTGGAAGTGTTTTGGAAGTATATAGTTGACCATCAACTTGGAAAGTTGTTCTGATAGCATCAATTCTACCAAAATTGAACACATACTCCAAACCTGTTCTTCTGCTTCTGCTTCTGTTACCAGGATTGGTAACACTCACAAAATATGCATTTCTTGCATACTCTTCCAATAGAGGAGTACCATTTGCGTGAGTCATCAAACCGCCATTCTCAGTATCGAAATAGTGTTTGTACTGAACATAATCTACAAGTCTGTAATCTTCAGGATCTGTATAAAAACCAAAACCATTATCAACAACTTCCTGATAACCAACAACTGAGAAGTACATCTTACCAATGTTGGCAGAGAGACCTACCTCATATTTTGTTTGCTTCATCATCTCAAGTTCATCAACATTACGGTCTTGCACATAAGTAGTAACCAACTGCATCTTTTGATTATCTGGAATGGTTGAAGAAGCAGCATTGTTATAGTTAACCATATCATAATATTTGCTCTCTGGGAACAAATAGTAAAGTGTTGGAGCTTTACGTGTAATACCATATGCAGCGTGAATGTTCAAAACTCTTGGAATAAGCTCATAAGACATATTGATACGAGGTGAAAGACCACCGTATGCTAATGACTCATTATATTGCTCAGTTGTTGAAGTAATAACTTGATCATATCTCAAACCTGCAACAAGTTCCAATTTGCGTTTTGCAATATCAACTGAAAATGTCTCTTGAATATAAGCACCAATCTGATTGATGAAAGGAATCTCTTTGAAGTTTCTCATACGAGTAGTCTCAAAAGTAGCACCCGCAGAACGATATGGAGGATTCTCATAATCAAATACAGTACCATCACCAACGTTACCATCACTCTTGAAGTCTGCACCAATTACCAATCTGTGGTTAGTTTTGCCCCAATCACCTGCAAAGTTAGCTTTTACTTTAGCGAAAGTATTCAACTCTTTACCATAGATGTCGTAATGGTTCCAATAGGTAGCTGGAAGCATCCAAGCTCTATCATATTCAGTAAGATTAGGATCGTAATTTGTTATCTCTTTACCATCAAAATCATAGATATGACCATTCAAGTAACTTGACATTACAGAACCGTCTACCTTAGAATAAGAATAAGGAACGTCAGCATTTGTAAGATTATCCTCAAAGAAACTGTGACGATTTGTATAGTTGAATGTTACGTTATACTGCAAACTCTTGAAGAAACCAGCATTTGCATTGAACTGACCATTATGAGCTAAACGGATACCGAAGTCTTGCTGATAAAATGTTTGATAATCATCTTCATCAAGAGGGTTAGGATAACCTCTATCATAACTGTATATAAAACTCAATGCATTGTTAGTGTAAAATCTGCCAAATGTATTAGTATAACCAACTTTAGCAGTTGCACGCTGGTAGTAGTCGTGTGAAGCTTTTGGATCATCAACACTATATGCATAGTCTGCAGCGTAGTTAATGTTACCGGCTTTTTTACCAAGTGCAAAACCTTGAGTTGCAGAGATTGAATAAACGTTAGGGTTAACGTTGAATTTCAATGTAAGCGGTTGGAAACCTGCCTTAGCATTAACAATCACAGCACCAGCGGTAATATCACCATATTCTACTGGAGCAACACCACGGATAACCTCAATACTTTCAACATTGTCTGTTGTAATAGTACGCAAGTCAATACCAGTTGTAGGGTTAACAGAACCGGTCTCAGATGATTTGCCTGTTCTCAAAGTCTGCATATTTGAGTTGTTTGACATAGGCGCACCATCCACAATAACGGCTGTACCCAAAGAGCTACCACCACGAACAGAAGCAGTTGAAACACCTTGAAGGTCTGGTTTTTGTTGGGAAGCACCTGGCATCAAAGACATAATATCTGCCAATGATGTAGTCTGCATATGCTCCATTGCATTTTTGTTAATGATTGAAGAAGTTGCTGAACCTGCTTTAGATATCTCTGCAGTTACAACAATCTCATCCATACGGAAGTTACTCTCATGCATTGTGAAGTTGAATACATCACGAGAAGCAGAGACATAAATGACTGTGTCAATAGTCACAAAGCCCATTGATTGAATGGAAATCTTATACTTTCCTTCAACCATATTAGGTAGTGAGTAAACGCCCTCTGCATCAGATGTTGCAGTTACGTTAATCTCTGGCAAAATGATAGCCGCAAACGGAACAGGATACTTATCATTTGCATCTGAAATGGAAACTGCAAAAATCTGCCCGGAAACGTTTACCTTTGCCTTGTTCTGAGCTACGGCGTCAATACAGAAACTGAACACCAAAGCCACGAACAAACTGAATGAAAATAGCTTTTTCATAGGCATAATTTTAAAAAATTAATAAATATTTATTTGGTTAGAATTTTCAAACTATATAATAATTCAAATTTCACTATTTATTATTTAAAATAAGAGAATCGAATTCTATTGGACTACCTGTTAAATGTAACTCGGAAAGACACACAACACATTGCATATTAACAACATAGGCAGTTTCTCCTATCTGCTTTAAATCTAAATTCCATCTATGTGCACCGCAACATTCACAGAAAACACCATCTATTTCCAAATTTAGAATATCATACTCTATTTCTAAACTACTATTTGCGTATACATTCAATGAAATACCAGCAAACAAAATAGTAAAAGCTGCAAGTAATGATTTAAATCTTTTTTTATTAAAAAATTTCATATGAATTACCAATTACAAATCATAAATAATTATTCAATTAAGGATAGCATAAAAAATTATTGAAATAAACTTGTCTAGTTTAGATCAAATTATTTATAACAGAAAAATTTAGCACAGAAAAGTGCATAGAATATCCTGTGAACAGAGTTTTTTAAGCTGTGGAAGATGGGTGTCAAAAACTATGCTCCCCGAAATTTTTGTATCTGAAATAGAGATGCTTTGGGGAACCACAGGTAAATGGGAAATATGCACAAAATCACAGAATGATACAATCAAATTGTCTTCGTTGTTATACTTTATTCCATCAATTGAAAATATAGAATCACCGCAACAATTGCTTTTATTGAATGATTGCTCACCATCCTTACCTGCAACGTCTGAAACATGATTTGTATAGGCTTCTGAAGAGCTGTTGGTATAGGCATTCAGAATAGATGAAGTTACTTTAAAAGTATTTGAACAGAAACAATGGGACAGAGTAAAACCTGCTGTACTTGTAACGTAAGCAGATATTACTGCGATCAAAAAAATATTCTTAATTATCGCTCTCATTAAAACTGTTGTTGCGTGTCAAAATTGTTAAAAAATGGGCGCAAAATTCAAATTCAACTTCAAAAATATGATAAATATTTTAAAAATCAAAATTATTGACTTACATAATTATCAACATAATATAAACATTGAAGTAAAACCAGATATATTCTAAGAAAAAAGGAGTATACTATAGAAGTGTAATTTTAATAATGGCAATACCGTATTCGTTTGTTTGGAGATGAACAGGTGTATTTGGAGAGAAGTTCATCAGGATTGGCTCATTATAACTGTTTACACTGCATGGAAGAAGTGATAAATTTTGCATAGAATAGTAACCCGGAGTCAAAGACCAGAACTCAAACAGATGCGAAGGAAGATTTACAGATAAAGATGTTTTGGTCTGGCTGAAGTCTACTGCCACAACAATCAATGAAGTGCCAGACTTTCTTGCAAAAGCAAAACAGCATCCTGAATCGAATCCCGGAGTCTGGAAATTGGCATATTCAAGATCATAAGTGGATCCAACACGCAGAGCCTCCTCCCCCATTACAAGTTTGAAGAGATGTTTGTATGCAGAGTAAAGTCTCTTTTCCTGAGAAGAGAGAGAGTTTGCAAGGTATCTGACTACCGACGGTGCAGAACAATAATCAAAAATTGAGGTTCTGCCATCAACTCCACTAAACCCCTCTGAAAGCATTCCTCTCTCGCCAAACTCCTGTCCGAAATAGAGCATAAAGGGTGCTGTATTAAACATAAGTGATACCGCCAACTCCGGAACTGCTTTAAACGGATTACCAATATTGAAATCAGATGCAACCCTCTGCTCATCATGATTTTCAAGGAAGTTAAGCATTGAGTACTGCATATCTCCCAAACTTTGCCAACAGCCTGTAATTGAGTGGGCGGCGGCCTCACCCCTTGTAATTGACTTAAGAGTATCATATAGACCCACCTTGTCATACAAGTAATCAAAACCTCCCCAATTCAAATATGAGTCATAAAGTGAAGGATTATACACTTCTGCAATAAAATTGATATTGGGATGAACTCTTTTAACAGCATCAATTGCCCAGTGCCAGAACTCTACAGGTACCATTTCTGCCATATCGCACCTGAAACCGTCCACTCCCTTTGATGCCCAAAATAACAGC
>JAFZFL010000062.1 GCA_017555925.1 Bacteroidales bacterium
AAGTATATACGCTACTACAATAATGATCGAATCAAACTGAGGCTAAATGGAAAAAGCCCGGTACAATACCGAGCTTTATTCCAATCTAAGAGCGCCTCTTAATAATGTTAAACCGTCCAACTTTTGGGGGTCACATCAGAATTATATCTCCTCTTTTATTGATGATGTCAGGCTGTTGCCAGCTCATACAGAATTGCATAAGCCAGAAGCGTCGTCTTGCGCAACTTCTCCCAATGGAGTTTTGAAGGCACATCGGTAGGTTTGTGATAATCTACATGCATAAAATCCTCCATCCAGGCAATAAAAGGTATATCCAGGGCCGAGAATGGAGCATAATCAGAACCACCTTTGCCATCACCCCTGCGCTCATCCAGTAACACCTGAAACGGTGCAGAGATACTCTTTTGCGCCTCTTTGCAGATATCAAGCAGATAAGGATAGTTGTTGTTCCATGCAAAGGTTACCCCGGGATTCTCCGGAGTAATTGTACGTCCCACCATATCAAAATTCATATAGTGTATCACCGACTCCTTCAAAGTTCCGTCACAATCCGCTACAAGCTCTTCCGAGGGCCAGCTCTTTACAAAATATTTGGAGCCTAAAAGCCCCTTCTCCTCTCCATCCCAGGCACAAAATAGAATTGTATATTCCGGCACAATGGCAGCAGCCTTAAACATTTTTGCCAATGATAGAAGTGCCACAATACCCGAAGCATTATCATCTGCCCCAGGATGTATTCCAACACCCTCCTTATAACCCAAATGGTCATAATGAGCCCCTACAACAATATATTTGTCCTTCTGTTTTCCCTCCAATTTAGCCACTACATTACACTGTTGCAGCGGATAAGGCGCTTTACCCTTACGAGGTTCACCAATTGCAGCAACAAGCTCATCTCTGCCAAAAGATTGCAGAACAGGTTTATAACCCGCCTTCTTAAACTCTTTTGCAATAAATTTCATTGCTTTTGAAGCCTCCTTTGTACCAGCTTCACGCCCCTTCAACTTGCTGTCGGCCAAAAAATCAACCACTTTTTTTGCATACTCTGTTGAATATACACCATAAAAGTCTGAAGCCTGTATTTGCGCTTTTAGGGGTGCTGCAGAAAGCAGCGCAACCACCAAAATCAATACCAGATGGATTTTTCTCATAATGCTCTTCTATTTGCCCTTTTTTACTCTACTCTTTCCTGTACTCTTCTTCTCCCCTTTCTTCCCGACAGTTTTAGCTTTTGTTCTAGTTTTGTCTCTGCTATCATCCCAAATCAGTTCATAATCTATAAGTTTCTGCTCAACATTAACTTTTGATACCCTTATACGTACCTTATCGCCAAGAGTAAACTTCACCTTGGTCGATTTGCCAAAGACGCAATAATTCTTCTCGTCAAAAATAAAATAATCTTCCTTTATATCTCTCAATGAAACCATTCCCTCAACCTTTGTAGGTTCAATCTCTACATAAATACCCCATTCCGTTACACCTGAAACCGTTCCATCATACTCATTGCCCACCTTATCCTGCATATATTCGGAAAGTTTGAACTTAATACTGGCTCTCTCTGCCTCTGTAGCCAACTGCTCACGCTGTGAAGAGTGTTTGCAAAGCTCCTCAAATCGCTTCTTGTCTTCGCTCTTTCCCTTATTGAGATAGTGGGCCAGAAGTCTGTGTACCATCATATCGGGATAGCGTCTGATTGGTGATGTAAAATGGGTATAGTACTGGAAACCCAATCCATAGTGCCCTACATTATCTGTTGAATATTTTGCACGCGCCATAGAGCGCAGTGCCACAATTTCAATTGCACCGCACTCCGGCTTCTCCTTTACCTTTTCCAAGAGCAGATTAAGCTCTTTTGCCACCTCACGTCCATTGACGGTCGGTCCCATTGTATAACCGAAATGCTTCACAAAATCGCGGAGATTCTGAACCTTGTCATAATCGGGCTCTTCATGTATCCTATAAACAAATGTAGGCTCCTTCACGCGCATACCTTTTGTGACATATTTGGCCACCTCCTTATTTGCAAGAAGCATAAACTCTTCAATAAGCCAGTTAGCTTCACGCGATATTTTCTGTTTTACGTCAACAGGTTTGCCCTTATCATCCACAATTACCTTCATTTCGGGTCTTTCAAAGCCTATTGATCCGCTCTCAAAACGCTGCTTCCGCATTATTGCAGCGAGTTTGTGCAGTTCAATTACAGCTTGAACCACCTCCTTCTCGCTCGCCGCTCCACGCGGTTTGCGTGCAGGTCTGTTATTTGGTATATCTGCCGGATTCATGCCGCTGTCGGGAGCCAGACCTGCATTCTCCAATATAAGCTGTGCCTCTTCGTATGCAAAGCGTCTGTCCGATTTTATGATTGTTCTGCCAAACCATTTGTTTATGACCTTTGCCTTTGCGTTCAACTCAAATACTGCAGAAAAAGTGAGTTTTTCCTCGTTTGGTCTCAATGAACACAAATTGTTTGAGAGTGCTTCAGGCAACATTGGAACAGTACGGTCTACAAGATACACAGATGTTGCCCTGGCTATTGCCTCCTTGTCAACAATATCGCCTGGTTTTACATAGTGGGTTACATCTGCTATATGAACTCCGACCTCATAATTGCCATTGTCAAGAAGCCTGAAAGAGATTGCATCATCATAATCCTTGGCATCGGCCGGATCTATAGTAAACGTACATGTTTTACGAAAATCTCTGCGTCCCTCAAGCTCCTTTTTGGATATTTTCACCGGGATTTTTGCCGCTGCAGCCTCAACTGCCTCATCAAACTTGTATGGAAGACCATACTCTGCCAATATCGCGTGCATCTCTGTGTTATTCTCTCCAGGCTCACCAAGCACGTCTACAATTCTTCCAAGCGGTGCATCCATCCCCTCTCTCCACATCTCAACTACAACAGCCACCTTCAATCCTTGCCACTCGCTCTTTACCTGACTCATTGGCACTCCAATATCGTATGGCATGAACTTGTTCTCAATAATGACCCAAGCCTGCATTCCAATTATCTGAAGCACTCCAATATAGGGTTTTGTAGAGCGCTCCAGAACCTCAAGAACCTCTCCCTCCATACGATGCTTTTCATCCTTCAGTTTTGTAACCGCAACCCTCACAGTGTCGCCATGCAGCGCCCCTCGCAATCTGCGGGCCGGCACAAACACATCATCCTCCCTATCAGGAACATCAATAAAGCCATAACCTTCACGCCCCATTATAACCCTGCCTGTAAGCTCCTCCAATATCCTCTTGCGCGGCACAGCACTCCGCTTTGACCTCTTTCCACTACCTCTGCTGCCTGCATCTGCACGCCCTCCCCTTTTTCGGCTTCCCCTTGCCTGGGATACTCTTTTTCTATTTCCTTTTTTGCTCATATTAATTAACTTTGCGGCTTGAAAAATGATAACAAAATTAATAATAAATATGGATAAAAAGGTACTTTTAATGATTCTCGACGGCTGGGGAATAGGAAAACAGGACAAAACCAATGCAATCTTTACAGCCGGACAACCGAATATTGATGCACTTTTGGCACAATATCCAAATTCCCAACTCTCTGCAAGCGGAGAGGATGTTGGTCTTCCAGATGGACAGATGGGCAACTCTGAGGTAGGCCATCTTAATATTGGTGCCGGAAGAGTTGTTTATCAAGATCTTGTAAAGATTAACAA
>JAFZFL010000063.1 GCA_017555925.1 Bacteroidales bacterium
ATAAGATATCTGGGTTTGTCCAACGGAAGAATCGGATGCACCACCTCTATCATTTCATACATCTTCTCGGTTGGCTCTCCTACAGAAAGTCCGCCAATGGCATAGCCGTCCCTATCCAATGATACTGCATGCTCTGCAGCCATTCGTCTCAAATCCGGATATACGCACCCCTGAACTATCGGGAAGAAAAATTGCCTGTATCCATAGAGCGGTTCTGTTGAATCAAAACGCTTTATGCACCTTTCCAGCCACCTTTGTGTGAGTTTCAATGAATTGAGAGCATAGGAGTGTGTGGCATCTCCAGGGGTACATTCATCCAAAGCCATTATTATATCAGCACCTATCATCCTCTGGGTATCTACGTTGTTTTCTGGTGTGAATGTATGCTTGGAACCATCTATATGCGAACGGAAAGTGCATCCCTCCTCTGTAAGTTTCCTGTTTGCAGCTAAAGAAAACACCTGAAAACCGCCACTGTCTGTGAGCATAGGTTTCTCCCAGGAGATGAATTTATGCAATCCTCCTGCCTTGTTTATAATATCCAGGCCGGGGCGCAGATAAAGATGATAAGTATTGCCCAAAATGATCTGGGCATTTATATCATCCTTCAAATCCTTGTGGTACACACCCTTTACAGAACCTATAGTTCCCACCGGCATAAAGATTGGCGTTTCAATCACACCATGATCTGTATACAACAATCCGCATCTTGCTGCGGAATGCGGATCCTGCGCTATTCTCTCAAAATTCATATAAAATATATATCCAACAAACGGCAAAAATAATAAAAATAACTCTTAATTTGTTTATATTTGTCTGGCATATATCAATAATCAATGAAAAGGATAAGACTGGATATAGGAGCTCTCACTGCTTCTCCCGACAACGGAGGAAGTTTTATGTTTTTCTTATACAGAGAGGGTATGAACAAATGCCTTCCGGTTAAGCTCTCTCCTCCCGACATGCATTCGGTTCTTGCCAATTTCAACCAACCACAAAACCCGGGAATAACAATACATAGAGTTCTCTTATCCACATTGCAACAATACCATATAGAATTGCTTGAAGTTACAGTTATAAGAGACCAGGAGAATGACTGCTTTTCCACTGAACTTCTATTCTTTGATGGTGAAAAGGAGATAAAACAAAATGCAGGATTCATAGATGGAGTTATCCTTGCCAAGTCTTTTGCATGTCCAATATATACAGATGAAGCCCTTATGGAGAAGTACTCCTCTACAATTGATATAGTTTCAGAGAAGATTGTAAAGAAAGAGATTCATCTGCAAAAGCTTAAAGAAGAACTTGCCAAAGCAATAGCTGCGGAAGATTATGAAAGGGCAGCAGAACTTAATAAAGCTATCAGTGAAATTGCAGACAATAAATAGATATGTATAACGAACTACTAGAGAAAAGTTTCCACTTTTCATTCCTCTCTCTCTCTAGAGGAGTGATTGGTATGGCTGTAATAATTTTTGTATGCTGGTGTTTCAGCACCAATAGAAAAGCAATTAATTGGGGAACCGTCTTTAAAGCTCTTTTGTTACAATTTGCAATAGCTGTATCTGTATTGGCATTCCCGGCAATACAATCACTCTTTGAAGTATTGGGGAATTTTTTTGTATCTGTACTCTCGTGGACCAAGGCAGGCTCAAACTTCTTGTTCGGAAGTTTTATGGATTCCTCCAAGTTCGGTTTTGTGTTTGTGTTCCAGATACTTCCCACAATAATATTCTTTTCCGCACTGATGAGCCTTTTCTTCTATCTTGGAATAATGCAGAAAATTGTTTGGGCAATGGGTTGGATACTCACAAAAATCATCAAGCTGTCCGGAGCAGAAGCCCTTACTTGTGCCGGCAATATATTTTTGGGACAATCTGAGGCACCTCTTATGGTTAAAGAGTATATTCCCAAGATGACAAAAAGTGAACTTGTACTTATTATGACCTCAGGTATGGCTACTATGTCTGGAGGTGTGTTGGCAGCATATATAGGAATGTTGGGTGGCGGAAACCAATTGCTTGAACTTGAATTTGCAAAACATCTGCTTTCAGCTTCTGTTATGGCCGCACCTGGAGCTATTGCCCTTTCTAAGATAATAATGCCACAAACAGAACCTGTTGATAACACAGTTGCTGTGTCAAAAGAGAGACTTGGCAAAAATGTTCTCGATGCCATTTCAAATGGTACTGCAGATGGACTCAAACTTGCTGCCAATGTTGCTGCCCTTTTGCTCGTTTTTTATGCTCTGATTGCTGGAGCCAATGCTATTCTTGGATGGATAAGTTTCCCTGCTGCCGACAGATTTATCGCAGAAATGTCGGGAGGACGATATACAGACCTTTCGCTCGAAGCTATTCTGGCATTTGTATTTTATCCGGTAATCTGGCTTATTGGAGTCCCCGCTGATGATATAGGACTTGTTGGAAGATTGTTGGGGGAAAAGATAATTCTTACAGAATTTGTAGGATACCAGAGTATGGCCGACATGTTGCATAACGGAACTTTCTCCTCTGCGAAATCTATTGTAATGGCAGCCTATGTATTATGCGGTTTTGCAAACTTTGCTTCTGTGGGCATTCTCATTGGAGCCGTTGGAGGTATGGCTCCACAGAAAAAGTATATCCTGTCACAATATGGATTGAGGGCTATGCTTGCCGCAGCAATGGTAGCTCTAATGTCAGCAGCAATGGTTGGTATGTTCCAATAAAAAATAAAGGCAGGTTCTTGTCTGTATGACTCTTAACCTGCCTTTATTTTTTTTATACTAATATTCTCCGTTCTCAACTTTTTTACGGCACGCTGCCAACATATCGTCAACCATCTCATCCAATCCCCATTTAGGATTCCATCCCCATTCATTTCGTGCACAAGAATCATCCATACAATCTGGCCACGACGCAGAAATCTGTGCTTTTACCGGATCTATATTGTAATCCCAGGTAAATTCTGGAACACGTTTCTTAATTGCTGTAAACAACTGCTCCGGAGTAAAACTCATAGAGGTAATGTTAAAGCTGTTTCTGTGAACAAGTTTGCTTGGATCAGCCTCCATAAGTTGTGTAGTAGCCTCAAGAGCATCTGGCATATAAAGCATATCCATATAAGTATCTTTTGGTACTTCACAAGTATATTTCCCGTGTTTTGCCACCTCATAGAATACCTCTACTGCATAATCTGTTGTACCACCACCTGGCAAAGCTCCATTTGAAATGATACCAGGGAAACGCACACTACGTGCATCAACACCAAATCTTGTGTAGTAATAATCTCCCAACATCTCACCTGCAACTTTACATACACCATAAATGGTATTAGGTCTCATTATTGTATCCTGTGGAGTCATATGGTGAGGAGTGTTCTCTCCAAAAGCTCCAATTGAACTTGGAGTGAAGATAGAACATTTATACTCTTGTGCAAGATTCAAAGAATTCAGCAATGCTCCCATATTGAGATTCCATGCCAACTGGGGATTTTTCTCTCCAGTTGCAGAAAGAAGAGCAACCAAATTGAAAATTGCATCAACATTCTCCCTTTTAACAACCTTTGCATAAGCCTCCATATCAAGGGCATTCAAAGGAATAGCTCTGGAGAACCTGCTCAATTTCTCTACAATTTCAGGTCTGAGATCTGCTGCAATTACATTGTCATAACCATAGTTTTTCTGCAAATGAGGCACCAGTTCCGTACCAATCTGGCCGCCAGCACCAACAACCAATATCTTTTTCATTTATTAAAGGGTATAAATCATACAAGGTTTAAGCAATACAAATGTAATAATTTTAAAGTAATGATATTATTTTTGAAACATATTATTCTCAAAAACTTTAATTTTGCAATATGCAGATAAACAATAGTGACATATACTGGAAAATAAAATCACTGTCCCTTGAACTTGGTTTTGCAGACTTTGGTTGCGCAAAAGCAAGTGAGGTTCCGTTTAGTATCCGGAGCCATTATGTATCAGCTATGGAGAAAGGGCATTTTGCATCAATGCAATATCTGCATAAGAACATTGACAAAAGGTTCAATCCCTGCAACCTGGTAGATGGAGCCTCTTCTGTACTGGTATTTTTGGCACCATATTCCTTGCCGTCTGGCATTATTCCTCCCGATGGAGTATCCCAGTTTGCCCTTGGAAAAGATTATCACCAGGTCATTAAGAGGAAACTCTATGATATAATGGAGATGTTGAAGAAGAACTTCAACAACTTCCAAGGAAGGGCTTTTACCGATTCAGCACCTGTACTGGAAAGAGAATGGGGCGTTAGGGCAGGCTTGGGATTTGTCGGGAAGAATAATTTTTTAATTAGCAAAAGTTGCGGTATAAAAAATTTTATTGCTACAATTATATGTAATTTG
>JAFZFL010000007.1 GCA_017555925.1 Bacteroidales bacterium
GTCTGCCTTTACAAACGGATTGTTCTCCATATCAACTGCAACAATATCTGTTGAAGGCATCTGGTTTGTAAACTGAATATTGAATTTGCAATTGTAACGCTCTTCATATTTTGCCCGTACACTCTCAAGAAGCTCTTCAAAACCTTGTTGGTGCTCAACAGAAACAGTAACCACCATTCTCACATTTCCCTCTGCGTCTTTTGCATATTTCACACCCTCAAGAAGATGCTCCTCAAATGGGGTGCGGTTCTCATTTTCATATTTATGGAACTGTATAAGACCTTTAGGCATTGCTCCATAATTCCACGCTTTGGGATAAAGAGTAAGATTAAGTATGCCTTTTGCATCAAAGAATGGGAATAGAGAAATATTTGAAACAAATTTGTGGGCTGCAGAACCCTCTGCAAGTTTTTCGCCTGCATTAAGTTTGTCTACAGCTTCAAAAAGATCCTTGAACATACGTGTAGCAGCTCCTGAAGCAGGAACAAACTTGCAAATATTGCCCTTATAACTATTTGCACTCTCCTGCTCCTTTAACTGGGCAGATTCATCAAGTACTTTGATGCCGCATTTTGGAGTGGCAGCATCTACAATCTGTAAATAAGGGAAACCTGTCTCAAAATTCTTCAATTGGATCTCAAATTTCTCCTGAGCAATCCCTCTCTCAGCAATCTGTTGTTTTTGTTGTTGGGTTAACATAAAATTCTCTTCTATAATTGTAATTACTTCTTAATATCTCAAATGATTGTAGATTTTGGCGCAGATTAAAATCATCTTCAAAGATAGGGAAAATTCCAGTAAGTTTTTCACTAATTTCTTTGTAATTCAAACCGGCAAAATCAACAATTTTAGGTTCATATCCATTTTTAGACGTTTCAAACGTTTTTAAAGGCTCTATTCCAAAGAAATCTCCAACAGCACGTACCGACATTTCGGTGCCATTAACTTTACCCTCAAAAGAGTAGCCGGCAATGTGAGGTGTAGCTATATCGGCCGCATTCAACAGCTCCAAACTTATATTTGGTTCCCCATTCCATACATCAATGACAACTGCACCCAATTTGTAGATTGATCCAAGCAGTGCAGCCTCATTTACAACTTCGCCCCTTGATGCATTTATAAATACAGCACCACTCTTCATTTTATTGAAGAACTCTTCATTTGCCATTCCACGGGTAATATCGTCAAGCCATGTATGCATGGTAACAATATCTGAATTTTCAAGCAGATAATCCAGAGAGTAGTAATCTTTAAATTCGCTGAGACGCAATTTGCCGGCATTAAAATTGAGTGTCTGCTCACGCTCTTTGACAGGATCACATCTGAGAACCTCAAAACCAAGATACTCAGCCATTGCTGCAACTCTGCTACCTACATTACCGTCACCAATAACACCAATCACACCTTTTAAATTCTCTTGATTACGTCCAGGAGAAAAGTCCGGCAATTTGAACCCTTTTTTAAGAGCCAGTGAGTAGAGGGCTGTAAATACATACTGCATTACTCCGCCTGCATTGCAGCCGGCTGCATTTGCAACTCTTATCCCTCTATTTTTACAATATTCAAGATCTATATGATCTGTACCAATTGTAGCTGTTGCTATGAATTTTACAGATGTTCCCTCAAGAAGAGAGCTGTTGCATTTTGTTCTTGTTCTGATTATCAGCGCATCAGCATCCTTAATGAGATTATTGGTAATTTCGGTTCCTTTAGCATACAGAACAGTGAAATATGGTTCAAGGAGATTATCTATAAAAGGTATATCTGAATCAATTATTATCTTCATATTTAAGAAAATTAATCTGTCGGGATACAAACTTCAAACTTACGCAAAAAAAATATACTTGATATTAAGAAATGCATCAAACTTACAATTGGAGTTCATTATTTGACCAATTATAGAAATATATTGCTAAATTAGCGGCTCTATAATCATAGTACTATGAATATAACCTGGCTCGATATTAACTCATCATACTCGCACTCCTCATTGGCAATACCTGCACTTGAGTCGCAGCTTGATGAAGATAATAGAAAAAAATGCCATATTCATGTCGTATCAGGTACAATAAAGACATCGGCAGATACCATTATCTCAGAAGTGCTTGATTCTTTACCGCACTATATATTGGCAACCGGCTGGCTTTTTAATATAGATTACCTTCTCTCTGTACTCTCTCGCGTATGTGCAGTTAATCCTGGAATCAGAGTGGTTCTTGGAGGTCCAGAATTTCTGGGCAACAATGAAGATTTTTTGCGTAAAAACAGATATGTAACCTCAGTATTTAAGGGAGATGGAGAAGAGGTATTCAATAATTTCATAAATATAATATCAAACAACCCATCGGGTTATGATTGGCTTGAACTTGATGGGTTTGAATATATTGATACTGGTGGCAAGTATGTCTCAAAAGATATTGTTGTAGTAAAAGATTTCATCTCTCTAAACCCACCGGAAGAGTCTGTATACTTCAGGTGGGACAAAGCTTTTGTACAGATTGAGACTTCAAGAGGCTGCTTCAACTCCTGCAAATTTTGTGTAAGCGGAATAGACAGTTCCCCTGTACAGAATATACCAATTGCAAAAATCAGGGAGAGGCTGGATAAGATGGAGATGAACGGGATTAAAGAGATAAGGGTATTGGACAGGACATTTAACGGTAACTCTACACGGGCGGTAGAGATGCTTGACCTCTTTGAAGAGTATAGTGGAAGAATGAAATTTCATATTGAGGTTCACCCGGCGCTGCTTGCACCAATTGTAAAGGAAAAACTCAAAAATATGCCGCCCCATATTTTACACATTGAGGCGGGTATTCAGAGCCTTGATGAAGATGTTTTATGCAAATGCGCACGCAAGGGTACAGCAGCAAAAGCTGCAGATGGGTTGAATTTCCTTATCCGGCTCAACAGGTATGAGGTACACACAGATTTTATAGCCGGACTACCGGGATATAACTTTGGCATGCTTGTTAGTGATGTAAAGAGAATGATAGGGATAGCTCCACATGAAATACAGCTCGAACTCCTTAAACTTCTGCCTGGAACAATATTCAGAAAACACGCTGAGGAACTTGGAATAAAATACTCCCCACTCCCACCATACGAAGTGTTACAGACAGACGATATTACATATAAAGAGTTGACAAAATGTAAATTACTCTCAAAAATTATAGAGTACTGGTACAATGATCCCCAATGGAGGGAGACCTTCAGAGAACTTGTCATCTCATCCGAAGTGTTATTGGAGAGACTGCTTGATTATCTGTCAAAGAGCCAATTCTATGAAACACTGCACAGCTTTGAATCAAAATCATTAATCATATATGAGTTTTGCAAGCAGCACTGCAAAGAGCATTTGAACAAGGTTATACTCAATTGGATAAAATGCGGATTATCACTAAAAAAAGAGCCTGCAGAGCGTGTAGCACACTGGAATATTAAGGATAAGGAGAGCATATATAATCCTATTTTTGATGAGACCGACAGATACAGCACTTATTTCTATTTTGACGAGGGGAATACAAGGCACTGGTTTGCTTATAACAAATCTCTCAACAGAAATAGACCTGTAAAAACCTGTCGGGAGGAGATTTGTAAAAAATTGTAAGCATTATACTATTTTTTATTATTTTCCTTAATTAATATTTGATTTAATAATTCATTTTATTACCTTTGTACGCCTTAAAAAAGATAAATGAATAATATGGTTACAAAACAATTGATATCACCCGAAAGCGTTGTTGTAATAGGAGGTTCAGAAGATACCACAAAGCCCGGCGGCAGTGCGCTTAAAAATCTGATAAACAACAATTTTGCTGGAAAATTATATGTCGTTAACCCTAAAGCTGAAAATGTTCAGGGCCAACAGACATTCAAATCTGTAGAGGATCTTCCACAGGTAGATTGTGCAATAATGGCAATTCCTGCCGCAATGTGCGTTCCTGCAGTTAAGGAGTTGTGTGCAAACAAAGGCTGTAAAGCAGTTATAATCTTCTCTGCCGGATTTGGCGAGGATGGTCCAGAGGGTGCAGCTCTTGAGAAGGAGATTGTAGCAACTGTGAATCAATATGGTGCCTCTCTTATAGGCCCTAACTGTATTGGTGTAATTA
>JAFZFL010000064.1 GCA_017555925.1 Bacteroidales bacterium
CATCCTCTCTTCAAATTGGCCTCTATATTTTGTGCCTGCAACAATTGATCCTATATCCAAAGATATTATTCTCTTGTTCATCAGGATGCGTGATACGCTCTTTTTGGCTATGCGTATTGCAAGCCCCTCTGCAATGGCTGATTTGCCTACACCAGGCTCTCCAATCAATACCGGATTATTTTTTTTCCTTCTTCCAAGTATTTGTGCAAGGCGCTCAATCTCTTTCTCCCTTCCTACAACAGGATCAAGTTTCTCTTCAAGTGCAGCTTTGGTAAGGTCAAAACCGAAACTGTCGAGAACCGGTGTTGCAGAGCCTTTTTTTCTGGCAGCCTCATTTCCCTTTATGGTGTTGCTCTTCTCTTTGTCCGATTCCCCGTTGTGCTGGCGGTTGTTGCCATTTGGCTCATCTTCAACACTAAATCCATTATTCTCTTCTGAATCCTTCATCTTGTTATTGGTTAAATTCTCCTTGATGGAACTGTAGGATATGTTGTTGCTTTCAAAAAAATCCATTGCACAACTCCAGTCCTGTCCCCTTAAAATGGCTAAAAGCAGATGCGCCGCTTCCGGTTGGGGAACCCGCATTGCTCTTGCTTCAAGAAACATTACCTTGAGAGCATTTTCACTCGCTTTTGAAAGAATTATTCTGTCTGAGTTCTCAATGGGTATTATTTCTGATTTTTTTATCTTCTCCTCTATCTTCTTTTTCAATTCAAACAAATTAACTCCCATTTTGTGCAATACAGCGGATGCGGAGTTTTCTCCATGACGTAAAATGCCAAGAATCAAGTGGTCAGTAGCTATAGTGTAGCTTCCTAATCTTATGGCCTCTTCCTTGGCATACGTTATAATATCATTAAGCTCTTCTGATAATTGTAGATGCATTTGATTATTTTTTTGCGAAAATACTAATGGAGCTTTACTATTCCAAAAAAAATGCCTACTTTTGGCTGTTATTTTTGTATATAAAATTTTAGAAATGGAAACAGAAGAGATAAAAGGAAGGATACAGCAGATTAACATTGAAGATCAAATGAAGAGCGCTTATATTGATTATTCAATGTCAGTTATTGTAGCCCGCGCACTTCCGGATGTAAGAGATGGAATGAAACCTGTACACAGAAGGGTTTTGTACGGAATGAGTGAGCTGGGTTTGACTTCTGGTGGCCAATTCAAGAAATCGGCCCGTATTGTGGGAGAGGTATTGGGTAAGTATCACCCTCATGGTGATTCCAGCGTATATGAAGCAATGGTGAGAATGGCACAGAGTTGGAGTTTGCGTTATATGTTGGTACAGGGTCAGGGTAACTTTGGCTCTATTGATGGAGATTCTGCAGCTGCAATGCGTTATACTGAGGCGCGTTTCAATCCGTTGGCAGAAGAGGTTCTTATGGATCTTGACAAGGATACAGTTGATTTTAAAAATAACTTTGACGATACACTCAAGGAGCCTGTGGTTTTACCTTCCAAAGCACCGTTGCTGTTGCTGAATGGAGCATCCGGTATTGCTGTAGGTATGGCTACAAATATGGCACCGCACAATCTTTCTGAGATTTGTGATGCAATAGTGGCATATATCAGAAACAATGATATAACTACAGATGAGTTGTTGGAGCATGTGAAAGGACCGGATTTCCCTACAGGAGGTATCATATTGGGAACTCAGGGTATAAGGGATGCTTTTGAGACCGGTAGGGGAAGGATAGTTGTACGTGCCAAAACAGATATTGAGGTTAGTGAGAGCGGTAGGGAGACCATAGTTGTTACTGAGATCCCTTACATGGTGAACAAACGCGAGCTTATTGAGAAGATTGCAGAACTTGTTGAGGATAAGAAGATAGAGGGCATATCTTATGTGAACGATGAAAGTGACCGTAAGGGTATGCGTATTGTGATAAAACTCAAGATGGGAGCTGTTGCAAATGTTGTATTGAACATGCTGTTCAAATATACACCGCTTCAGTCGAGTTTCTCTGTAAACAATATTGCATTGGTTGACGGCAGACCACGTCTGTTGAATCTTAAACAGCTGATAAAATATTTTGTGCGTCACAGACATGAGGTTGTAGTTCGCAGAGCCCAGTTTGAGTTGAAGAAGGCGGAGGCGAGGGCTCATATTCTTGAGGGTCTGTTGAAAGCTCTTGACTTTATAGATGAAGTAATTTCAATAATCAGGGCTTCCAAGACTGTTGAAGAGGCAAAACAGTCATTGATGGAGCGCTTCGGATTTACAGATGTACAGGCTGCTGCAATTGTTGAGATGAGGTTGCGACAGTTGGCAGGATTGGAAAGAATAAAACTTCAGGGTGAGTATGACGAACTGATGCAGCTTATCAACCACTTGAAAGAGGTGCTTGCCAATGTTGCTTTGCAAATGGATATCATCTGCGATGAGCTTGTTGCTTTGAAAGAGAAGTTTGGAGATGCCCGCAGAACTGCAATTGAGCGTACTGCAGACGATTTCAATCCAGAGGATTTCTATCCTAACGAAGATGTGGTAATTACAATCTCTCACCTTGGATATATAAAGAGAACCCCACTGTCGGAGTATAAGATACAGAACAGGGGTGGTGTGGGAGCCAAAGGTGCTACAACACGTGAAGAGGATTTCATTGAGCATATTTATGTTGCAAACATGCA
>JAFZFL010000065.1 GCA_017555925.1 Bacteroidales bacterium
ACATTTCAAATATAATTGAGACTGACGGTTTTAAGGTTGGTCTCTTTTTTCTTAATACCAATAAAATCATGAATGCACCAACAAAAAGACTCATGTTGCCACTAAAATTGTCCATTGCACTTTTTAGTATGACACTTCTGTTTGCATGCTGCAAGTCAAACAGTGAAAACCAGAATAACAATACCGGCACAGGCAGCACCGAAGAGAGTATTGAAAAAGAGTTGAACAACATTATGGGCAAAAATACTGCAGTTGGACTTGCAGTTGTTGCTGTTAAAGATGGCAAAATCATATATAACAAATCTTTAGGATATAAAGACTTGGGAACCAGACTACCAATAGAGGACGATGACGTATTGCGCATTGCATCCATATCAAAATCATTTACTGCAATTGGAATTATGCAGCTGGTTGAGCAGGGCAAGTTGTCATTGGACAGTGACGTTTCAGACATTATGGGATTCACAATCAGAAATCCAAAATATCCTGATACTCCAATAACTGTAAGAATGTTGCTTTCACACATCTCCAGTATGAGTGATTCAAACGGATATTTCACTTTAAACAATCTGCACCGTGATTCATCAGCAACCTGGACCAAAGCTTGGAATGATTATGCACCAGGTTCAAAATACCAGTACTGCAATCTTGGCTACAACACTCTTGGAGCAATTTTGGAGAAGGTAAGCGGTGAAAGATTTGACAAATATATTGAAAACCATATTATAAAGCCTTTGGATCTTTATGCCAGCCATAATGTTATGGCACTGGATTCCACAAAATTCATCAAACTATACAACTACAGTCCGGCTGAAAAAGGATTTAGATTATCTGCCTCTGCATATAAACCTTTGAATGAAGAGCTTGACAATTACACTATGGGATACTCAACACCTCTGTTTTCACCTACCGGAGGATTAAAGATCTCTGCATTGGATTTGGCAAAAGTAATGATGATGCACATGAATTACGGCACTCTTGATGGTGTAAAGATACTTGACCGCTCAAGTTGTGAATTGATGCAATCAAAAATTACTCCAACCAACTACAACAACGAGTATTATGGTATGGGTATAATAACCACAGACAATCTGCTTAAAGGACATACTCTTACAGGACACGACGGTCTTGCTTTGGGTGCATACACAGCTATGTATTGGAACAAAGAGGAGAATTACGGCTTTATTGTCTTTACAAACGGATGTAATGGAGAGACTGAATATGATTTTGCAAATATCCTTTGCCAGTCTGTTGAATGCCTTTACAAATATTTAATCAAAGCAGAATAGAATAATCAAAGCAGTTTTTTACATTATAATCAAATTTAATTTGGTCATGTAAGAAAAAAAGTATACATTTGCAGTCCCAAACCACTCAATGGTACCATGGCCGAGTGGCTAGGCAGCGGTCTGCAAAACCGTGTACAGCAGTTCGACTCTGCTTGGTACCTCACAAAAAAGCCCTCCAGAAGACTCTGGAGGGCTTTTTTCATATTTCCTTATCTGCTTAACCCTATTCTACATAGAGTACAAGACCTTTCAAATACTCACCTTCAGGGTGATATATATTTACCGGATGGTCTGCAGGCTGTGTAAGCCTGTGCAAAATACGCACTCTACGTCCTGTTTGGGCTGCTGCCGAGAATACAGCCAGAGCAAAAGCATGTTTATCCACCACTTGAGAACAGCTGTAGGTAAATATTATACCCCCCTTACGCACCTTCTCTATAGCAAGCGCATTCAACTTCTTATATGCACGCAGTGCATTATCCAATGCGCCTCTATGCTTTGCAAATGCCGGCGGGTCAACTATCATAAGATCATATTTTCCGGCTTCGCATTTTCTCATAAATTCTATGGCATCTTCACAATATGAAGTATGTCTGGCCACAAAACCATTATTCACAGGAGTGGAACCATCACCCTCCAGATCTCCATTCAAAGCCACATTTTCATCTACAAGATTCATTGCTTTTTGTGAGCTGTCTACAGAATCCACACTTACGGCACCGCCTGCCAATGCATATATGGAGAATCCTCCTGTATAGCAGAAGAGATTCAATACCCTCTTTCCGTTGGAGTATGTACCCACAAGGCTTCTGTTATCTCTCTGGTCGAGGAAAAAACCTGTCTTTTGTCCCTCTACCCAGTTTACAATAAATCTGTTTCCATTCTCATAAACCACATCTTTTGATGGTGCATCAACCCCATCTGCCACCCAAAGGAAACCATCATTCAAATCAAGGCCTGCCTTAAATGGTGCAGTACCTGAACTCTTGTCATATATTGCTGTAAGTGAGGAGCCATATACGCTTTTGAGGGCATCTGCAATATGGTGCAGAGAGAGAAACATTCCGGCAGAGTGTGCTTGAATTACAGCTACAGATCCATATATGTCAATAATAAGCCCCGGAAGAGAATCACCCTCTCCATGAACAAGCCTGTATGCATTTGTAAATCTTCTGTCAAACAATGACTTTTCTGTTTCATTTTCGGCTTTAACCTGCCCTACAAGGCCCAAAGCTCTCCTTGAATTATAGGCCCTCAGGATTGCATCCCTCCAAAATGCCTCATCAATTGGAATATCCTCAAATGACAAGATTCTCACGGTTATAGATCCAACTTGAAAATGACCTTTACCAAGAAACTCTTTATCAAATGAATAGACCTCAACAATATCGCCCTCTGCAGGCTCATCCTCTTTTCTGCCCAACTCTATTTTCTGTACTGCCCCAGAGAAAACCCAAGGATGAAATCTCTTTAAAGATTCCCCTTTTCCTTTTTTTAGAATAATTCTCGCCATTTTACTGTGATTCTCCCTCTTTCAATCTTTTATACATTTCCAGACACACCCATGCATCAATTGCAGCATATCTCAACTGTGCCTCCGAGAGTTGTACACTCTCCCAATTTGAAAGTTGCTGAGACTTCGACACCCTCTTTTTAAGTATGATCGCCGCCATCTTCCTTACACTTTTCTCCTCTATTCCATACTCACCAGCAAGCTTTTGCAGATCAACAAAACCGTCGGGATGAAAATTATTATACTGGCATAGGCCTTTGATGTCATCATGAACGGCTGCCCCTATCTTAAGGATTTTTCCATTGGCAAGCAACTTTGCCAATTTGTCGGGAACTCCCAACTGCTGCAATCTGAATATAAAGGCTCTATCTGGTCCCGACAGTTGCAGGATAGCCATTTTATTGCGTGGAACCTTTGGTACAAAGCAGGGT
>JAFZFL010000066.1 GCA_017555925.1 Bacteroidales bacterium
AACTATTTTTCAACTTCCAAATTTTTTTTGAAAAATTTTAACTCTTTTTTTTGCTCTTTTTGCAGTTACAGCTATATCAGACTAAATAAAATACTGACTATCCATGAGTTACAAGAATATTACAATCTGTAACTTTTTTTGTTTTTTTTATCATCTCTCTGTCGGGATATATATTTAGAAAAAATAAAAATGCAGCAAGTTTTATTCGAAAATAAATGGCATATCCATATAAAAATGGCATACCTATATATAATAAGTGAGAAAAATGGGGTCATTACTCTTAAAAAAGAGAATTTTAGACCATTTTATTGGGCATTTTGAAGAAAAAAAGTTATCTTTGCGCCCATTATGAAAAAATGCAATCACACATATAAATCGAATAATCATTGGCGCGTCCGACGTCAATCGCGCGTGGTTGTATTTGTCCGACGATAAGGGTTGTCTTTCAAAATTTCACCAAATTGTATTACCTGAGTCTGCGGTGCAAGCTTGTCTGCTTTGAGACCTCAGACTGTCAAACAGGATTTTGCCCTTTAATTTTGTAATCATTAAACTTGTTTCATATACGATGAAAATTAATATTTATGTGGCTGACGAGTCCCACGTAAAATATGCAGAGGAGATTTGTGAATTGGTATATATATCTGCACAAGAGAGAGGTACAGGTATTGCCAAACGTAGCCCCGAGTATGTTAAAGAGAAGATGAGAGATGGAAAAGCTGTTATTGCCATTGCAGAAGATGGCACTTTTGCAGGATACGCATATATTGAGACCTGGAGTCATACAAAGTTTGTTGCCAACTCCGGTCTTATAATTGCCCATCAGTTCAGAAAAACAGGTTTGGCCAAGGCTATAAAGAAAAAGATTTTTGAGCTGTCACGTACAATGTTCCCTTTTGCCAAGATCTTCAGCATTACAACCGGCCTTGCAGTAATGAAAATCAACTCGGATCTGGGTTACAGACCCGTTCCATTTTCAGAACTGACTACAGACGAGGAGTTCTGGAAGGGCTGTGAGGGATGCCGCAATTTTGATATTCTTCAAAGAAACAATTACAAAATGTGTCTATGCACTGCCCTCATGTATGATCCCACAAACGAAAACAAGAAAAAGATTAAGGATCTTGAGAGCGGCAACGATGAAAAGAGAGCAAAAGGCCACCATTTTCCCAACATTTTTTCTATGGTAGGAAAAGGTGTTGCATATCCTTTCAAAACATTGAACAGGACTCTACACAGCAAAAACAATAAAGAATCAAAAAAATAGAGTCCAATTATTATCCCGACAGATTGATTATAAAAAGATTAAAACAGATATATTATGAAAAAAGTTGTTCTAGCATTCAGTGGAGGTTTGGATACCTCATTTTGCGTTCCATATTTGAAGAATGAGAAGGGTTTGGAAGTTCATACCGTAATGGTGAATACAGGTGGTTTCACAGAGGAAGAGGCAAAAAGAATTGAGGAGCGCGCTCTACATTTGGGTGCAGCGTCGCACAGAAATATTGATGCAGTAGACACATATTATAATAAAGGAATCAAATACCTTATTTATGGCAATGTGCTTAAAAATTCTACATACCCTCTCTCTGTAAGCTCTGAGAGAGTTTTCCAGGCATTGGAAGTTCTTAAACTTGTAAAGGAACTTGGAGCCGACTATGTGGCACACGGAAGTACAGGTGCCGGTAATGACCAGGTTCGTTTTGACCTTGTTTTTGAGGTGCTTGCACCAGAAGTAGAGATACTTGCTCCTATACGCGAACTTGCCCTCAGCCGTAAAGAGGAGATTGATTACCTTGTAAAACATGGTTTCAACTTCAGTTGGGAAAAATCCAAATACTCGATCAACCAAGGTATTTGGGGAACAAGCATTGGAGGTGTGGAGACCCTTTCATCAGACGGTTATCTTCCAGAAGAGGCATATATACATCATGTTGAAAAGACTGGAGAAGAGAAGGTTACCATTGAGTTTGAGAAGGGAGAGCCAGTTGCACTCAATGGCAAAAAAATGAATCCTGTACAACTTATAAGAGAGTTGGCTGATATTGCAAACCAATATGGTGTTGGTAGAGACATGCATATAGGTGACACCATTATTGGTATCAAAGGCCGTGTAGGTTTTGAGGCGGCAGCTCCGCTTATCATCATTAAAGCCCACCACATGTTGGAGAAACACGTGCTTACCAAAAACCAGCTTAACTGGAAAGACCAGATAGCAAATTTCTATGGCCAGCTTATGCATGAGGCCCAATATCTTGAGCCAATCATGAGAGATATGGAGGCATTTATGGACAGCACACAAGAGAGCGTATGCGGAACTGTAGAGGTTCTTTTGAGACCATACAACTTCTTTGTTTTGGGCTGCAAGAGCCAATTTGACATGATGAGTTCAAAATTTGGCGAGTATGGCGAGATAAACAAATCATACACCGGCAGAGATGTTGTAGGCTTCACCAAAGTTATGGCTAACCCGTTAAAGATCTACTATTCACTGCATCAGGACAAAGAGGTTAAATAATATAAAGGAGAGGATAATGATTAAAGCTGCTATTGCCGGAGCAACAGGATATACTGCAGGAGAGCTGATAAGAATTCTTCTCAATCACCCGATGGTTGAGATAGAATCGCTTTTGAGCACAACCAGCGTTGGCCAGAAAGTGTGTGATGTTCACCGCGACCTTATTGGTGAGACAGATCTTGTCTTTACCGACAAGCCTGTAGATCCGGATGTTGTATTTTTGTGTCTTGGACATGGCCTGTCAAGAGAATTTATTGATACTACTCCCCTTCCCGACAGATGTAAAGTTATTGATTTGGGCAATGACTTCAGACTTGATCCTGAGTATAATGGCAAGAACTTCATCTACGGACTTACAGATACATTCAAAGAGGATATTCTAAAAGCCAGTTACATTGCCAATCCCGGATGCTTTGCAACAGCTATCCAAACTGCAATAGTACCTCTTGCCAAGGCAGGTATCCTGGATTCTGAGGTGCATGTAACTGCAATCACAGGTTCAACCGGTGCCGGCAAAAAGCCGGGAGAGACAACCCATTTCAGTTACAGGGACAATAACCTCTCTATATACAAGCTCTTTACACACCAGCATCTTGGAGAGATAAAGCGCACAATTTCAACCCTTTTGGGCAAAGAGTCACCAGAAATTAACTTTGTACCTATGAGAGGTGATTTTCCAAGAGGCATATTTGCGAGTGTATACACAAAGTGGAATGGTTATAAAGGTGCCGACGGCCAGTTGAAGAGAACTCTGGAAGATGCAGTTGAACTTTACAACCAATACTACAAGGAGTCGCCATTTGTATTTGTATCAGAAAAGGGCATAAGCCTGAAAGAGGTTGTAAACACCAACAAGATACTGCTTCACATTGAACTGCATAACGGTTACATACATATATCTTCTGTAATAGACAACCTTGTTAAGGGTGCAAGCGGACAAGCAGTTGAGAATATGAACCTTATCTTTGGTCTTGACCAGACTATGGGATTAAAATTGAAGCCAAGCGCATTTTAGGAAAGAGTAAACAAGAGTGAATTTATATATATGAAATTGTTTGATGTATATCCTCTCTGGAACATTGAACCTGTAAAGGGAGAGGGTTGTAAAATTTGGGATAAAGAGGGCACAGAGTACCTTGATCTGTATGGCGGACATGCAGTAATAAGCATCGGTCACTGCCATCCTACTTATAATAAGATACTTAAAGAGCAAATTGACAAACTTGGCTTCTATTCAAATGCTGTTCAGAACAGTTTGCAGAGGGAGCTTGCAACCAGACTTGGAGAGATTTGCGGTTATCCCGAGTACAATCTTTTCTTGTGCAACTCCGGTGCTGAAGCAAATGAAAATGCATTTAAAGTTGCATCATTCCACACTGGCAGAAAGAGAATGCTTGCACTTTCAAAGGCTTTCCATGGTCGTACTTCGGGTGCGGTAGAGGCAACAGACAATCCAAAGATACAGGCAGAGTTCAACAAGAACAATAACGTTACCTTTGTTCCATTGAATGATATTGAAGCTGCACGTAAAGAGTTGGAAAAGAGAGAGTATGCTGCCATGATTATTGAAGGCATACAGGGTGTTGCCGGAATTTTTGTTCCCGACAGCAATTACTTGAAATCTATTCGCGAGATATGCAATGAGACCGGTACTATCCTTATTCTTGATGAGATCCAATCGGGCTATGGAAGAACTGGAAAATTCTTTGCGCATCAGCACTGCGGAGTCAAAGCCGACATAATTACAGTTGCTAAAGGTATAGGAAACGGCTTCCCACTGTCGGGAGTAATAATATCTCCTGAAATTAAGGCGGTTTATGGAATGTTGGGAACGACATTTGGCGGCAACCATCTGGCATGCGCTGCGGCAATTGCTGTTCTTGAGGTGATTGAAAAGGAGAACCTGATTGAAAATGCTGAAAAAATTGGCAGTTATCTTTTGGAAAAACTTAGTGGCCATAAGGCTATTAAAGAGTTGAGAGGAAAGGGGCTTATGATTGGAATTGAGTTGAACGAAGGCTTCTCTACACTAAGGAACCAGCTCCTTTTTGAAAAACATATCTTTACAGGGGGTGCCGGAGCCAATGTCATACGTCTGCTTCCACCTTTGTGCATTACAAAAGAGATAGCAGACAGATTCCTTGCAGCATTTGAGGAGTTGGAAGAGAGGTAAAATCGAGTCATATTATAAGATTAATGCAGTTGACACATGAGACATTTTATTACAGTTAATGATATAGGAGATATTAAGGAGGCCATTAAAAAGGCCCAGTATGTTAAAGCTAATCCTTTTGCCGATACAGAACTCGGAAAGAACAAGACTATGCTGCTGATCTTCTTCAACTCAAGTCTTCGTACCCGTTTAAGTACTCAAAAAGCGGCCATGAACTTGGGAATGAATGTTATAGTTCTTGATGTAAATCAGGGTGCATGGAAACTTGAGACAGA
>JAFZFL010000067.1 GCA_017555925.1 Bacteroidales bacterium
AGGTTCCTGCAAACTTGCTAAAAACAAAAGCTGCATATCTTCAAACTGGTGTATGGGCTAAAAAAGCTGTAAAAGAGGCTAAATTCTACGGCGAAGTGGAGGTTGTTGCTTCATCTGAAGATAAAACCTACTCATACATTCCAAAAGGATACACCATCCCTACAGATGTAGACTATTTCCACATTACAACTAATAATACTATTTACGGTACTGAGATTCACGAGGATATGGACTCTCCTGTAACATTGGTTGCAGATATGTCTTCTGATATTATGAGCCGTCCTGTAGATGTTAAAAAATATGGTATGATCTACGGTGGTGCACAAAAGAACGTTGGTCCAGCCGGTGTTACTTTTGTAATTGTACGCAAAGACCTTCTTGGCAAAGTTGAGCGTCCTATCCAGACAATGGTTGACTACCGCACACACTATACAGATGAGGTTAGAAACAGATCAATGTTCAACACTCCTCCTGTATTCCCTATCTTCGTTATGCATGAGACTTTGAAATGGGTTAAAGAGCAAGGCGGTGTTGAGGCTATGTATAAGATCAACAAAGAGAAGGCTGAACTTCTATACAATGAGATTGACAGAAACCCTCTATTTGTAGGTACTGCAGCTAAAGAGGACCGTTCAATCATGAACGTTTGCTTTGTAATGGCTCCTGGCAAAGAGGCTTTGCAGGATGAGTTCATGGCATTTGCAAAAGAGAGAGGTATGGTAGGTATTAAAGGACACCGTTCAGTTGGTGGCTTCAGAGCTTCTATCTACAATGCTTGTCCAAAAGAGAGCGTTCAGGCTTTGGTTGACTGTATGCAGGAGTTTGAGCAGTTGCATAAATAGCAATTAAAACATTTATGGGTGTAGCCCTTGGGCTACTCCCATTTTTTATAATATAACAATAAAACATAATACGTAATGAAAGTATTGATTGCGACCGAAAAACCCTTCTCAAAAGTTGCGGTAGACGGTATCAGAAAAATTGTAGAAGGTGCAGGTTATGAATTTGCAGCTTTAGAGAAATATACATCAGCAGAGGAACTTTACAATGCAGTGGCAGATGCAGATGCCCTTATTGTACGTTCAGACAAAGTTACTAAAGAGGTTATTGCTGCTGCCAAGAACCTTAAGATTGTTGTTAGAGCAGGTGCAGGTTTTGACAACCTCGACCTTGCGGCTTGTACAGAGCGCGGTATTGTTGCAATGAACACTCCTGGTCAGAACTCCAATGCAGTTGCAGAGTTGGCTCTATGCTTTATGATTTACATGTCACGTAACCAGTTGACTTCAGGTACCGGTTCAGAGTTGAAAGGCAAGACATTGGGTATTCAGGCTTATGGTAATGTGGGCAGACTTGTTGCTAACCACGCAAGAGGTTTTGGTATGAATATTATGGCATTTGACCCATTTGTTCCTGCTGAGGCTATGGAGAAAGAGGGTGTAATTGTTGCCAAATCACTTGAGGACCTTTATGAGAACTCACACTTCGTATCGCTTCATATTCCTGCTACTGAGCAAACTAAAAACTCTATTGGATACAATCTTCTTTCAAGAATGCCTAAAGGCGGCTGTCTTGTAAACACAGCAAGAAAAGAGGTTATCAATGAGGAGGAGCTGATTAAAGTTCTAAGAGAGAGAGAAGACTTGAAATATATTACAGATGTTGCTACTGCAAACCACGCTGCAATTGCAGAAGAGTTTGGCAAACGTGTTTACGGCACTCCTAAAAAAATGGGTGCAGAGACAGCTGAAGCAAATGTAAATGCAGGTCTTGCAGCTGCTAA
The DNA here is from genome assembly GCA_017555925.1 of Bacteroidales bacterium. Next base: position 1,784 of record JAFZFL010000067.1, read on the forward strand.
CCAGATTGTTGATTTCTTCACAACTGGCAACAAAAAATTCCAGGTAAACAAATAAAAATATAAACAATATAACTTACTCTATTCATTATGGTAAAAGTTAAACCTTTTGCAGCTATCCGCCCGCCAAAAGCATTTGCAGCTGAGGTAGCATCTCGTCCATACGATGTTCTTAACTCTGTAGAAGCTAAAGCTGAAGCTGGCGAAAAATCTTTGCTTCATATCATTAAACCTGAAATTGATTTTGATCCTATAGCTGATGAGCATGGTCAGGCAGCTTACGATAAAGCTGTTGAGAACTTCAAGCTATGGCAAGAGAGAGGCTGGTTGGTACAGGATGCCAAAGAGAATTACTATGTTTATGCTCAGACAATGGATGGCAGAACACAGTATGGTCTTGTAGTTTGCGCAAACGTTGAGGATTATATGACTGGTAAGATCAAAAAGCATGAGCTTACCCGTAAAGATAAGGAAGAGGACAGAATGATTCACGTAAGAAATCAGAATGCCAATATTGAGCCTGTTTTCTTTGCTTATCCCGACAATGCACAAATCAATGAGATAGTAGAGCGTACCATCAAAACAAATGAGATTGAGTACGATTATATAGCTCCAGTTGACGGTTTCGGACACAAATTCTGGGTAATTGACAATGAAGAGGATATTGCAGCAATTACAAATATTTTTGCTACAATTCCAGCATTCTATGTTGCAGACGGACACCACAGAACAGCAGCTGCAGCTTTGGTTGGAGAGGAGAAAAAACGCAACAATCCTAACCATACCGGAGAGGAGGAGTACAACTACTTCATGGCTGTTGTCTTCCCAGAAAGCCATCTTAAAATTATTGACTACAACCGCGTAGTTAAGGATTTGAATGGCATGACTGCCGAGCAGTTCATTGAGAAACTTAATGAGGATTTTGTTGTTGAGAAGAAAGGCGAAGAGATCTATACTCCGTCGGGACTACACAATTTCTCTATGTATATTGGTGGTGAATGGTACTCATTGCAGGCTAAAGAGGGCACATACGATGATGCTGACCCAATTGGCGTACTTGATGTTACAGTTTGTTCAAACCTTATCTTTGACAAACTTTTGGACATCAAAGATCTTAGAACATCAAAGAGAATTGACTTTGTAGGTGGTATCAGAGGTCTTGGTGAGCTTAAAAAACGTGTAGATTCAGGTGAAATGGTGGCTGCATTTGCCCTATATCCTGTTTCTATGAAACAATTGATTGATATTGCAGATACAGGTAATATCATGCCTCCTAAAACAACATGGTTTGAGCCTAAACTTCAAAGTGGTTTGGCAATCCATAAATTGGAGAAATAATTGATAAACAAAACCCCGAAAGTTAGACAAAAATGATATGAACCCCAAAAGTTAGACAAAAACTTTTGGGGTTTTGTTATGTTAAAAAAGAGAAAGAAACACGGCTATGCAGAACGATTGAAGTATATGCATATGCTTGAGAATGGTATTAG
>JAFZFL010000068.1 GCA_017555925.1 Bacteroidales bacterium
CGTGAAAACTCCCCGATTTTTAATCCATTTCTATTCATAACGCGTTATTTGCCTGCAAATATAAAACATGCCCTAAGGTACGAGTCAAGAGGTAAATGAAAATATTACATAAAAGCGGCACACTTCACATATCCATTTCACATGCACATCCTGCGGAAAGACCTTCTGCATTAAGGAGATTAACACATCTTCGATCAAGGTGGTACATACATTAGTGGTACTTACTACGGCGAAGAGTGTTATGAAAAGGCAATAGTAGGAATGAAGTACAAGGTTAAGTATAGACCAGAAGAAACTAAAAACAACGCTGTAAATCACTCCTCTGTCAAATACCTGGCGCCCGCGATTTATCAGAAATCAGTCATATGCTGGATGGTTTACCTGGCAAGGAAGCTGCATGCCGAGAGTAAAACCTGTGGCCATTCAGGAAGGCCACTTTATCATTTATGAAAGAGCCGGATATGAGAAACAGAGATAATTATTTCAATGTTCGGTAAGAGAGTATGTGTACTGTAACGCAGCAGGCAAGCAGTATGAAGAACAGACGGAAAGCCCAATGCTCTGCTACACAAATGGTACAGAAAAGCAAGGTTATCCAAAGCATTGTTATCGCAACGGCCTTAACCCTTAAAGGGATGGCCTTATGCTCCAGGAAGTTCGATATATATGGACCGAATTTGGGATGATTCATCAGCCAGTTATACAACTTCCTGTTACCACGAAGAAATAATGCTGCCGAAAGAAGCAGTAACGGTGTTGTAGGCAACACCGGAAGAAATAACCCCAAAACTGCTGCTCCAAAGAAAATCAGACCCAATATGGTAAAAAGAATTTTCATTATATGCTTATAATTGCCATACTGTTATGGCCTAAATCATTTTGAGCCGCAAAAATAGCAAATTATTTAATTAAGCTTTTGAGGGACACCGCAAATCCGAAGCAATTGAAAAAATAGGAGGATGTAGAAGGTGTTTTGCAGGAGTCATTTCCTCCAAGATTAGGATGTTCAGATAAATATATTCTATTCCAGATTAAATCCGACGGTTCTTTTTATAAGATATTCACGAAAGGTGGAAAACTGCTGTTTTTTCCCTTTCGAGAGCAGATTAAGAGCAAATGATGAATTTTGTGTTCGCGAAAGGCAAAAGATGGCTAATTTTTTCCTGTCGGGAACATATTTTTTGCGGTCATGTTTTTTCAATTGCTCCACCTATTTTTTCAATTGCACCGCAAATCCCCCTTGAGGGGGTGCAGGGGGTGGGGATTATCTCCACAAGAAAAGGGTCCGACCAACCGATCGGACCCTTCTTGTGGAGATGGGCGGACTCGAACCGCCGTCCAAGCAAACCACCAAAAAGCTTTCTACATGCTTATTCTGCCTTTGATTGTAGGAGACAGGCTGCCGGCAGACGGGCTACCTGAAACTTATCCTCTGAGTCTTAGGGCGTGTTAGAGGAGTCTGCGCCAGCATCCGGCTTGGATGATACCCCGTATGCCTGTTCATAGCCGGCTTAAAGCACAGGCGGGATACTTGTCGGCCCGGCAGCCTTGGCCGGGCGGATTAAGCGTATCAACTTGGTTGATTACGCAGCAAGTGCATAAGAATTGTTGCCAGTTATAGGCTTGAGAGTTGGGATTTACGGGCCATACCCACAACGCCCGGCATGCTTACTTTCCAGTTAATCTGATGTCAAAACCAAAACATCCCCAATCTTTCCATCCGGGAAACCCGGAAAGTGGTGCAAAGATAATTGATTTTATCTATTCAAATGAAATTTATTTGGTCCATCAATTAAAAGAGTTTGCACTCAAATGTCTCAACTTTATTCTTTGTATAGTTGTTGCTTACTTTTATCAAAGCTGCATCACCATTAAATTCAAACTGAAGATCCAGTGATGTTACCCAGTTCACATAGTGCAATGTAATATTCAATCTGTTCTTCTCCCAACCATAGCTTCCTGCAGCATAAAACGGACCTTCCAATCCTCTATGCCACTCAATAGGGTTTATTGAATATGGAGGATATCCGGCAATGGTATCTGTTACCCAACATTTGTATCCGAGCGGCTGTATATATGAGCTTCCATCATCTTTAACAATCCGCATCATCAATTGTTTGGCCTGAGGGTTGCCATTTGTTGCACTCCCCTCTCCCATCTCAAAACAGATCTCTTTAAAACCATATCTGTTTTCAGGAATCTCTATTCTTCTTCCCGACAGTTTCTTCATCACTCCCCTATTGTTCTCCTTTCCATCTGCTACAGGCAACATGTATGAACTCTGCTTTGCCAGAAGCTGCTCATAATCTTTGCTTGGAGGAAGAGGTTTGTCTGACAACGCCGGCAAGAATCTATTCCAGATAAGCCCCCTTTGAGGTTTGCCATTTGTAAACGAAGCCTCTGTAAGAACAATAACCACATCTTTGTCAGGTACAACAATTACATATTGGCCCAAAGCTCCATCTGCTCTTACTGCTCCCGGCCATGCGCACATCCAGGTCTGGAAACCATATCCGTAATCGCCTCCATTCGCCTGTTTTGTACTCATTTGTGTAATCCATTTTTTTGACACAAGCTGCTCGCCATTCCATACACCGCCATCAAGCCACATCTGGCCCACTTTAGCAAGAGACTCACTCTGGATATGAAGGCCCCATCCTCCGGTATTTACCCCTTCGGGGCTCTCCTCCCAATTCACCACAGATATGTTCATTGGTGCAAACAGCTTCTCTTTCAGATAATCCAGACATTTTTTACCTGTAACCTTCTGTACAATGGCTGAAAGCATATATGTTACCATTGAGTCATAAGCAAACACCTCACCCGGTTTGTTCACCACCTCTTTACCTAAAAATGTCTTTATCCACTCACGACCTTTGCTTCGCATTGCCCAATCCGGTTTTATGCCTGATGTCATTGTAAGCAGGTCACGCACTGTCATTGCTGCAAGGCGGGGAGAAATGGTGTCGGGAAGGAACTCTGGAAAAAATGTTGCAACCCTATCTGTAAGTCTCAATCTGTTTTCATCAATAGCCATTCCTACAGCTATGCTTACAAGAGTCTTTGAACTTGAGTATTGTGTATGCTGGTACTGTGGTGCAAATGGTGCCGGATAGAACTCTCCAACAACCTTGCCGTGACGCATCACAATCATACTGTGGATATCTGTCTGCGGCATAAGGTGGAGCGAGTCAAAAAGAGCAATCAGAGCCTTTGACGGAACACCTTGCTCCTCAGGGGTTGAACGGGGCAACTCATTTATCTGTGCAAAAACACTCAACCATGCAAACAGCAACACAAACGAAAAAACAAACCTCTTCATAGATTTCAATTTAAATATAGTATCAAGGACAAAGTTAAAAAGAAATCCCTATTCCAAAGCTACATTTACTTTGGAATAGGGATTATTTGTCTAATATGAGAAATGATATCTGCAGCTACAATACCATAAGGATTGTTCCTGCTACAATAAGCAGACACCCTATAATTGATTTTAGAGTAAATGCTTCATGCAAAAATATCACAGCAAGAACTATTGTAAATACAATGCTCAACTTGTCAATTGGAACCACCTTTGAAACATCTCCAATCTGCAGGGCCTTGTAGTAGCATAACCAGGAGAATCCAGTTGCCAATCCCGACAGAATCAGAAATATCCAGCTCTTCTTGCTTATATCAACCACTCCACCTTGCGTATTGGTAATGAATACCATACCCCAGGCAAGAAGGACTACTACAACGGTTCTGATTGCAGTTGCCAGATTGGAGTTGACCCCCTCAATTCCGACTTTTGCCAATATTGATGTAAGTGCAGCAAATACTGCCGACAAGAGTGCAAAGACCAGCCACATATATCTACTCTCAGATTTAGCCATATATTTAAAGAACTATTTTCCAGCCGCTTTCTGACCAGCTCTAAAAGCTTTAAGGTTTGCATCAACAACCTCCTGACCTTTACGCGCAAATATACGCTCAATACCCTGCTCAAACTTTTCAGGTTCAATACCCAAAAGGTGGCTGCAAGCACCAAGAAGCACAATATTGGCTCCTCTTGGATTTCCGGCCTCTTTAGCAATTGCATCAACATCAACTTTAATTACATTGGCAATCTTTGCAAGCTCTGCATTCACCTCCTCTATTGCCGGATAGTTAGGTATATTTACAAACGGCTCAGTATTGGTTACAATCCAGCCCTCTTTTGAAAGGTAAGGCAAATAACGCAATGCCTCCATAGGCTCCAATGAGATAATCAGATCTGCACAACCTCTTGGAATAAGGTCAGAAGCAATAGGCTCCGACGATATTCTCAAATTAGACTGCACATCGCCACCTCTCTGGCTCATTCCATGCACCTCAGCCTGTTTTATATTAAGATTCTCCTTAAGTGCGGCCTCTCCAATAACTGTTGCAATTGAAAGGATTCCCTGACCACCTACACCTGCCAAAATTATATCTTTTTTCATATCTCTATCTTTTTATAGGTAATTTTTAGCTCCCGACAGGCTGTCGGGAAGAGCATTATGCATTCTTTTTCTCTTTAGCGTGACGTTTGAAAGTTTGTATACACTCCCTGCGAGGAATAATTACAGAGAGACCTTTATACTCAATCTCCTCCTTAATTATAGCCTTTATCTCTTCCATATTCTTAGCCAAAGGAACTACCACTCTAATATGCTCAGGAGCAACTCCAACTGCCTGGCAGATAGCCTCAAGTTTTGTTGTACCGGCTGAATCCTGACCACCTGTCATACCTGTTGTAAGGTTATCTGAAATGACCACAACCATGTTGGAATTTGCATTTGCAGCGTCAAGAAGACCTGTAATACCAGAATGGGTAAATGTTGAATCTCCAATTACTGCCACTGAAGGGAACTGGCCGGCATCGGCAGCACCTTTAGCCATTGTTATTGAAGCACCCATATCTATTGTAGAGTGAATAGCTCTGAATGGTGGCAATGCACCCAATGTATAACATCCGATATCACTGAAGACTTTGTAATCTGTATACTCAGCCAAAGTCTGGTTAAGTGCAGTATACACATCTCTGTGACCGCAACCCATACACAAAGCAGGTGGACGTGGCACGGTAACCTCAGATGCAGGATACTCCTCATGTGCAGGAAGACCCAATGCAGCTCTTACCGAATCAGGAGTAAGCTCACCTGTACGTGGAAGAACGCCAACGCCAGGCTCTTTACCGTTCAAACGGCCAATAATGTTGCAGTTTACAGGAAGAATGCCTCTTACCATCTCCTCAACTACAGGCTGGCCCTCCTCCATAACAAGGATTGTATCACACTCTACTGCCATTCTGTTTATCATATCAACCGGAACAGGATATTGTGATATTTTAAGTACAGGATGGTTAAAATCTGCACCTATATTCTCATTCAAGTAGTTATATGCTATACCGCAAGCAATTATACCCATAGATTTGTCTGCACCATCTTTATATACATTGTACGGACACTCCATAGATTTTGCCTGCATGTCATTATAGTTCTCAATTACCTTAGGGTATCTTCTCTTTGAGTTTGCAGGAAGAAGAACCCAGCTCCAAGCCTCTTGAGGATATGATATTGGAGCAATAGGTTTTGCCTCAGTATCTACCTCCACAATAGCTCTCGAATGGGCCATACGTGTTGTAACTCTCATAAGAACAGGAGTTTTTCTCTCTTCAGAAAGTTTAAATCCATACTCCATCATATCATAAGCCTCCTGTTGTGAAGATGGCTCCAACACTGGAATAAGTGCAAATTTGCCATAGAAACGCGAATCCTGCTCATCCTGTGAAGAGTGCATTGAAGGGTCATCTGCAACAACAACAATAAGACCTCCATTACATCCGGAAATTGCAGAGTTCACGAACGGGTCAGCAGCAACATTCAATCCTACGTGCTTCATACATACAATAGCACGTTTGCCAACGTATGATACGCCCAAAGCCGCCTCCATAGCGGTCTTTTCATTCACACACCAACGGCAATGGATACCTCTCTCTTTTGTGATTTTTTGCATTTGAATAAACTCCGTAATCTCTGTTGACGGAGTTCCCGGATAGGCATAAACGCCCTGTATTCCATTATTAATTGCGCCCAAGGCAATTGCCTCGTCACCCAACAACAATCTCTTTTGCTTCATATTTTTATAGTTATTTCAAATTTTGCTTACAAACTTAAGCATAAATCATCAATTCTTTGAAAAATTTTTCAATAATTTACACAAATTTCTATATTTTTCAATTTTTAAATATTGAAGGTGCTTAAAAAAATACTCATTTTACTATATTTGCAGACCTGTAAAATTATCGGATCAGATGGCAACAAACAACAAAAGGGCCGGTCGCTCTGCATATATAAAAAGAAACGCGAGCAAAAAGAAAAAGCCAAGCAAATTGCAGATCATATTATCTGTAATATTCATTGCAACCGCTCTGATACTCTCTTTAGTTGAAGAGTGGCATACAGCTACACAGACCCAGTCCGTACCGGAGGCAAACGTAGCGGCACTGGAGATACCCGCTCTCACCGGCGAGGAGAAACTCATAAACTACAACGGCTTTACAGTAAATTACAACAGTAAGGCAAAGATTCCATATTGGGTTGCCTACTCTTTGGAGAGTTATGAGACAGACGGTGAAAATACAAGAACCGGCAAAAAGTTTCGTCCCGACAAATCCCTCCCATATCCTCAAGCGGAGGAGAGTGATTACCGCAACTCTGGATGGGCAAGAGGCCACATGGCACCTGCAGCTGATTTCAAATGGAGCGAAGAGGCAATGGATGATACCTTCTACTTTACAAACTGCTGTCCGCAAGATGTTTCATTGAACGGAGGAATGTGGAGTACTCTTGAAAAAAAGACAAGAAGCTATGCAAAAAAGTATGGCAGGGTTTACGTGGTAACAGGTCCCATTATTGGCAAAAAGAGAAACGGCACTATTGGTGAGGGCGGCGTAACGGTTCCAGATTCCTTTTTTAAGGCACTGCTTGTATTTGATGGAAAAGAGTACCATACCATTGCATTTGTAATGAAAAACGGAAAGCAGGAGGGAAATATGCAGAAGTGCGCAATGAGCGTGAATGAGCTTGAAAAGAGAATCGGATATGACCTCTTTGCTGCACTTGATGATGATATTGAGGAGAGGGTTGAAGCCAGTTACACACTGAATATATGGGCCATGTAACAAATTGGTCTGAATAGTGTCAAAAAAAAAGTACAAACAACTATAAAACACAAAAAAATGCTTAAGAAATTATTACTGATCACATTGTCGGCATCCATAGGATTGGGATGTTGCAATGATGCCTTTGCTCAGAAAAAGGGCAAGAAAGGGGCTCCGGCAGCTACAGCCGTTGTTAAGGACACTACTGCAAAAAAGGCTAAAGGCCCTATGTCAATTGACAAATTCATAAAATCTGACGCAAAGATTATGAAGGGTCTTACCACCGTTTACCATCAGGATGGAAAATTCTTCATCAACATCAATGATTCACTTATTGGCAAAGACCTTGTTATGGTCAGCCGTATGCATAAGGGAGCAGAGGGTGTAAGATCTGATTTTGACGGTTACGCAGGTGACGAATTGGCAAATGGAGTTTTCCGTTTTGAGAAAAACGACAACAATAACCAGATTTACCTTACTGCCGTAACTTATAAGGAGCGCTCTTCTGAGGTTATGCCACAAAGCGTTGAGATGTCTAACCGCCCTGCTATTGTTGGTGCATTTGAGATTAAGGCACAATCTGCAGACAAGAAGGACAACATTATTGACATGTCAAATCTTCTTCTTACAGATTCTGAGTATATCTTCTTCAGAAAGTACCACAAGATTACACTCAAACTTGGCAACTTGCAGAAAGACAAATCTTTTGTTTCTGATATAAAGACATATCCTATGAACACAGAGATTAAGGTTGTTCAAACTTATGACAGAAAGATGGGTAATCCTACTGCCACATTTGAATTGAACTGCTCATTTGTGCTTCTTCCAAAAGATCCTATGACTCCAAGATATGCCGACAGCCGTGTTGGTTACTTCACCGAGAGCTACACCGATTTTGACCGTCACCCACAGAAAGTTGAGCGCACATCAATGATTTCACGCTGGAGATTGGAGCCAAAACCGGAGGATATTGAGAAATATAAGAGAGGTGAGTTGGTTGAGCCTGCAAAACCTATTGTATTCTACATTGACCCCAACACTCCAAAAGAGTGGGTTCCATACCTTATACAGGGTGTAAATGACTGGCAGGTTGCATTTGAGCAGGCTGGTTTCAAAAATGCTATTTATGCACTTGAGGCCCCTACTCCAGAAGAGGACCCTACATGGTCAATTGAGGATGCACGCTACTCTGCTATCGTTTACAAGCCATCTGCAACCCCTAATGCAAGCGGTCCTCACATAAGCGACCCTCGTACAGGTGAGATTCTTGAGAGCCACATCAACTGGTATCATAACGTAATGTCATTGTTGAGCAAATGGTATTTTATCCAATGTTCACCTTCAGACCCTGCTGCAAGAAAAATGACTCTTGACACAGAGCTTATGGGTGAACTTGTCAGATTTGTATCATCTCACGAGGTTGGCCACACATTGGGTTTGAGACATAACTTCATTGGTTCTGCAATCTATAATCCAGAAGATTTGAGAAACATTGAGTTCTTGAAAGAGAATGGTCACGCAACATCCATTATGGATTATGCCCGTTTCAACTACGTTGCACAACCTGGCGACAATATTCCAAGAAACCTTCTATTCCCTAAGATAAACTACTATGACAAATGGGCTATTGAGTGGGGTTACAGACGCTTCCCGGATATTGATGATCCTGAGAAGGAGCTTCCTATGCTAAATGAGTGGATTATTGAAAAGAACAAGAATCCATATCTTTTGTTTGGTACAGAGACCAGTGCAAATGACCCAAGATTGCAATCAGAAGATTTGGGCAACAACCATATGGTAAGTAATGAGTATGGTGTAAAGAACCTCAAATATATTATGGAACATCTTGTTGAGTGGACAAGCGAACCTGGCAAAGGTTATGCAAACCTCAAAGACTACTACAAAGAGGTTCTAAGCCAGTATAAGAGATATATGAACCACGTTATCAAATGGATTGGTGGAGTTTACGAAGAGAACAAGACCATTGAGCAGCCTGGCGCAATTTATACTCACGTAGAGAAGGCAAAACAGAAAGAGGCTATGGAGTTCCTTAAACGCAACCTTCTCACTCCTCAGGAGTGGCTCTTCCCAGAAGAGGTTCTTGACAAAATCAATACACGTGCCGATGCAACAATTGACAATATATTCAAATCTACACTAACCAAACTTTTGGGCAACGGCAAGATGGAGAATATGATAAATGATGAGTTCCTAAACGGTTCAGATGCCTATACATTGGAGAATTATTACAATGATATCAACAGTGTTATCTGGGTTCCTATCCCTGCAGACAAATCTAAAGCAATCTATCAGAGAATGATCCAGAAGAACTATGTTCTATATCTAATCAGCTTGGCTGAGGGTCAGAACAACAGTGCAAATGGCTTTATTGTTATAAATGATGGTGCCCATACAGACAACACAGATGTTACAGCCATGGCTATCTATCAGTTGAAGAACCTTAAGAAAAAGCTTGACAACACAAAGAGCAGCAATGCCACCAATACAGCACACTACCAATATCTTTCAGATATTATAGACAAAGCTCTTACAAAAAATACAGTTGCTGTAAGCAAATAATGAAATAAACTCCAAAAGTCATGATATGAACCCCAAAAGTCAGATAAAAAACTTTTGGGGTTTTATTTTAGTTTTTTCTGGCAGGGTACGCAATTCTTGCGTGGTAAATTTCGGCAAGGTGGCGCTTGAAAATGCTCTTTACAATATTAATCTCCTTTATTGAAATATCTGCCCTTACGAGCTGTGAATCAGACATTCTCTGGCTCAATATACCATCTACAAGTTTTGATATGCTCTCAACCGAGTAATCCTTCAATGAGCGCGACGCTGCCTCCACTGCATCTGCCATCATTACAACAACCTGCTCTTTTGTTGTAGGAAGAGTACCCTTGTAAGTAAATTCGGCAATCTTGCCAGGATCTCCCCCGTCATTACAGTACTTATTGTAAAAATATCCCGTTTGCGACTGTCCGTGATGAGATGTGATAAATTCCACAATAACCTTAGGCAAGTAGTATTTTTTCGCAAGTTCAACACCATGCTCAACATGCTTGATTATCTCGTGCGCACTCTCAATTGGAGACAAGCCCTCGTGATAGTTAATTCCAGGAGCCGCATTCTCTATGAAACACTGCGGATTGTTGAGTTTGCCCACATCGTGATACATTGCTCCAACCTTTACAAGACGGGCATTCCCGCCAATCGCCTGTACCGCCCTCTCTGCAAGATTTGCAACCTGCAACGAGTGCTGGAACGTACCGGGTGCCTTTCTTGCCAACTCCTGTAAAAGTGCATTGTTAGTATCTGACAAATCTTTCAATGTAGATACAGATACAAGAATGAATATCTTTTCAAGAAGGAACACAAGCGGATATGTTGCAACAACAAAGAGCGCATTAAGGAATATGAACATTATTACCCTATAATTCAATCCCGACAGGTTGCCGGCCTCTATAAGTTCAAAAGCCACATGCACCAGCATCATTCCAATAAATATAAGCATTGCATTCAGAAACTGCAACCAACCTCTGTTAAGATATGAGAATGAGACCAATGCCACTCCGCCTGCAAACACATTGAGCAGATAGAGTTCTGTACCCTGATCTGCAAGAATAAGCAAAGGCAAGAGTAAAATCATATATATAGGAAATATGAGCTTTGCATGGAAGAATGCCATCATATAGAGTGCAAATACAGCATAAGGAACACAGAAAAGATATTCAGATGCCATATTTCTTACAGTTACCGTAATTATAAAAGCAAGCACAACCAAAAAGATAATAAAGGAGAACTGATTGGCCCTTTTGAACATGTCTATATCAACAAAATATATTGTAACATATATCAACGCCAAAAGCATAAGCACAAAGATTGTGTGTCCCACAACAAGTTTGAAACTTCCGTCACTATAACCCAGACTCAAGTCATACTCAGCTTTATAGGAATCGAGCATCTGTTCAATTTCAGCAGTAACAGTTTCACCTTCAGAAACAATCAGCTGACCGGTATAGATCATTCCCTTAGTTGGAGATACATAATCTACAGCCTCCTTATGAAGCATACTTGTAGTAGATGCATCATAAGAGAGATTGGGCAAAATAAGATCCTTCACACCTACAACCCATATAATGGAATCTGCATTTGTATATGGATTGGCCTCCAACAGGCTCGATTTGATATAATCAACTGCACTATTCTTGGTAAAGATCTCCGATACAGGCACTTCAACAGCCCTTCTGTTCTTCTGTACAAATATATAACTTGTATTTTCAAGCGCACCGCTGCCCGCATCCTGCGAAGCTGCACTCTTGTCGGGCATAACACCATTGCTATAGATATGGTTGAATGAATTGACAAGCACCTCCCCCACATTGGCATCAACGGCTGCCAGCATCTGATTTGTCTTAAGTTTCTGCAACTGCAAAGGAAGAACATCCCTGTCGTAAAGATAATATGGTACCACTTTAGATGCAGCAATCTCCTTCTCCTCCAAGAGTTCTGCCTGGCTCTTCAACAGAGGAAAATCAATTGGTGCAATAAGAGTTTCATAGGTCCATGGACGCCCTTTCTGATAATCATACTTGAATCTGCCCTCATTTGGAAAGAAGATCATCATTACAGCAAATGCAACAAACAGGCATATGTAAATAAGTCTGTTCTTAAAGGTATTTTTTGTTATTCTTATGACTGTATTCTCCATAAAACATGTTTTTGAGCTAACAAAAATAACATTTATTTTAAAGAAATCTTCTTTTATTGCTAATTTTGCCATCTCATTGAAAATAAAATCAATCAAATATGAACACTAAAAATTTATTCAGAATCTGCTTTGCATTGTCAATAGGTATATTGGCTGCAAGTTGTGCGCAACAGCCACAACAAACTCCAGAGACAAAACAGCTTGTTGTAATTGAGTCTTCAAACCTTAAATGCAACGACTCCATACTTATCTTTACCCCTGCACAATATGCTGCAGAGCAATCCCAAACACTTCCAACACTCTTCCTTCTTCACGGTTGGAGCGGCTGCTACAAAGATTGGAGCAACAAGCATAACATTCAGGAGATAAGCAACAGAACAGGTTTCAGAATCATTTGTCCCGACGGCTTCTACAACGGCTGGTACCTCAACAACACAGACACAACAAAAATGCAATGGCGCACTTTCTTTGACCAGGAGCTTTTCCCTCAAATGAAAGAGAGATTCAATCTTGTTCCCGACAGCACATTCATTACAGGTTTGAGTATGGGAGGCCACGGTGCAGTCAACCTCTTCCTTGACCACCCTGAGAATTTCAGGGCTGCAGGAAGTATGAGCGGCGTACTTGACCTTAACCTTACAAGTTTACGCGATACAGAACTTGCTAAAGTAATTGGAGACAAAAAAGAGAGAATTGCACAAGAGAGTGCTGTTACAAGAGTAGCCGAAAAGGCAGAGCAACTTAAAGCAATGAACAAACTTATCATTACAACCTGCGGTTACAATGATGTTTACGTATGCTGCACAGATGTATTCTCTGCCAAATGCCGCGAACTTGATGTTCCTCACATTAAGATTCTGAGCCCTGGCAAACACTCATGGCCATATTGGGGATTTGCACTGGAGCAACACCTATGGCACTTTCAGAAAATTATGAATGGTGACAATTTGGGTTACTAAACAACAATACCGCATGTAAAAAAGGGGCATATCAAATGATATCCCCCTTTTTTATGTACTGCTGCAAATCACTTGCATCAATTCCTTTTCCCGAACTTTGGAGTAATTCCCACAAAGATTTCGAAGTTTATTCCAGGCATAGGACGTGACAATACCGACAAATACTCCTCATCAAACAGATTGTTTACGCTACCTTTCAACGATAAATCCGCTAATTTGAATGACAATCCTTTTTCCAAGGTAATGTTGCTCATAAAATATTTTGGCAACTTGCCTGTTAATGAAATATCATTTGACGACATTGTAAAACGCTCGGAGTAATAGCACCATTTGTATAGGAAAGACCAACTGCGCCACTGCACTCTTCCTGTAACTGTTGAAGAGTATTCAGGTACATACGGAAGCTGTTTTCCTACCGACTGGTCTGCAGGAGTTCTTGGCTCACCTTCATTTATAGATGGAGTCCATGAAAATGTGCC
>JAFZFL010000002.1 GCA_017555925.1 Bacteroidales bacterium
GAGGATTTACTACAATATAATCTTTACCAGATTTTATATAATATACTCCATCATAATCGGTATAGCACCTTTGGCTTCTTCCATAAGTATCAATAATAACATAGTTTGTTAAAGATATTATACCATTTAGAAGTGACTTTGCTATAACAGTCCCAACAGGCGGACGGCATATTACATAAACATTGTTGATGTATCTGTAATAGCGGCCATCTACATAATAATAATCATAAGCTCCTCTACGTATAGCCTTGGCTCTATATGGTAAATTTTTAACATAAAATCCATAATAGTGGCTGCTTGGACGAGGCCTCAAACCATTTGGATAAAATGTTATATCTGGTCTGTGATGACCTGATGGTGGAGGAGCATAACCGGGTCTCTGCTGCTGGGGCCTGTTGGCCTGTTGCGGAGGTCTGTTGCCTTGCTGTGGTCTGTTCACTTGTTGCTGAGGTCTGTTGCCTTGCTGAGGCCTGTTCACTTGCTGCTGTGGCTGTTTCCCCTGTTGTGGTTTATGCTCATACGATGGCTTTTGTGGCTGCTGTTTATTGCTATTATTCTGCAACTGAGACTCTTTATGACTGTTGCTTCCTCTTCTGTACTGCGACTGTGCATAGCCGCTCTGACTTACGGCAAATAATATCATTCCCAATGATATAACTGCCAAATAAAAATTTCTTGACCCTCTCATAACTTCAGTTTTAAAAATTAGTAATAGTCAATTCAAAATAAGTTATGGCAATTATTGGGCCAAAAATAAAACTTACCTCTATGATAGATTTGCAATAAGTATTATTTTTGTATTGGTTTGGGTTACCGGACCGGTATCAACTGATAAAATTGGGAAGTAATTTATTATGGCAGTAAAGAAATTATTTTTGAAAATAACTGCAACTGTTGTTGCTTCATTGGCGCTTATACTTCTTATTACGATAATATCTGTCCAGCTTGTACTTACACCTGCAAGCCTTAATAGGATAGTGGAGACAGTAAGCAAGGAGTATATCAATGGCGAGGTAAAGGCAGATACTTTCAAAGTGCATATTTTCAAGCACTTCCCATATATAACTCTTTCCATTCAAAATGGATGTGTAATATCTGGTGCTCTCGACTCCCTAAAGTTAAAAAATGATCAAACAGTTCCGCCACAGGCAGATACGCTGCTTAAGTTCAAATACTTTAATGTATCGCTCTCACTTCCGCAGCTTTTGAGTTCAAATATAAATTTGAGAAGGATCAATATTGTTTCGCCCAATATTTATGCATATACAGGTCCCGACAGTACATCCAACTACAATATATTAAAAACATCACCGGAGTCTGATACACTGCATACGTCAGTCAACGGTGAGTCTGATATGACTATAACAGTAAACAGAATAAATATAAGTGACCACGTAAAAATAACATATCACAGTATTCCAGATTCTATACAAGCCAATCTTACTCTCGACAGGGCAAATATCCGAGGCTCATTTTCCACTGACATAAACAAACTTGGCTTCAACAGAGCAGACATATCAAATTTGAGAATCAGCAGCACAAAACAGGCTAGCGTAAAAGATACCCTTCATAGCGCAAATGCCGAGTTCACATTGGATTCCCTTGATATAAAGAATCTCAAAAACGGAAATTTTGAGATTGCAGCGGCATCGAGAACGGAAATAAAGATGAACAATACCACACTTATTGAAAATTTTCCTATAGAGTTGAATGGCAGAATCAAATTTGACACCACCCGGGCTGTTGCCGGCAGACTGGATGGACTTACACTCTCCATTGCCAGAATTCCAATTATCTTCAATGGAGATTTTGAATACTCTCCCGATGGAATTGCCACAAATAACCTGTGCGGACAGGTAAATAATATTTTGATTACGGACCTGCTGCATTACCTCCCTTCAAAATTCAACTATCTCAAGGATAGTATTACGAGTAATGCGGCACTCAATATTGATGTTGACATTAACGGTATTTATGACATGACTTCCGGCACATTGCCGTCAATCTCCGCAACTCTGCAAATACCGGAAAGCCATGTTGAATTTAAAGGTAAAAAATCAAGAATCAACCATCTTGAAACCAATATCAAAGCATATTATTCACCAACATGCAAAGACTCTTCATCAATTGAAATAGACAGATTTATAATTAATGGAAGAGGTATAGCAATTGAGAGTAAAGGAAAGATCAGCGATATGGTATCAACCAATCCATTCATAGATGCCTCCTTTAAAGCCCAAGTATATCTCGACACTCTATGCCATCTCTTTCCTGCAACTGACGGATCTGAGTTTGAGGGTACAATTATAGCAAACTTTGCCATAAGCTCAAAACTCTCTGATCTGAATCCTTACAGGCTTGGAAATGCCGGAATAAAGGGATCTGTAAATACCACCCGCACAAAGGTCATTATTCCTCAGGAGGGCATATATGCAATACTGTCGGGAATAAATATAGCAGCTGGTTCAACCAAGAATACCAAAGATGCCTCCATTGCAAAAAATATGAAGATGCTTGCTACAAATTCAACAGCAGATTCCATTTATATCAGGATGGATGATGGGTTGATGATAGCAGCAAGAGAGCTGAGAATTGCAGGACACCACGCTGCAGAGGGTTTTACAGCAGACATATCAAAGAGAAAAGTACTTCCACTCAATGGTATTGTTGAAGCTAAAAGGCTTGATATGAAAGGTGCAGATTCTGTTTCGCTTTCAATGGTAAATCCAAAGATTAATATCTCACTTCTACCTCATAATGAGAATGATAAAATTCCTGTTATGAAAGTTGACGCAAATACCAAAAGTATGCGTGCGAGAGGTCTGGAAAACAGATACAGCATAAGGGAGGGCGGTTTTGTCATAAATGCTGTTCTTGACAACAGCCAACATAAACTTCAAAAAGCAAGGCTTGAAAAGAGGCTTGATTCTTTGCAGCAGCTCTATCCGGATATTGAAAGGGACTCACTTATGGCTCACCATAGGGCAATTAGATCTGTAAGATTGTCAAAGAGAGACAGAGGCGACTTTGCAAATGAGGATATTGATATAAAAGTAGACAGGAGTATTGGAGAAATCATTCGCCAGTGGCAGATAAGCGGAAACATAACTGCGAGAAGCGGCAGGATTGTAACCCCATACTTCCCACAAAGGACAAGAATGGAGAATCTGAATATGGCGTTCACTACCGATAATATTGATTTTTCCAATACTGTTATAAAAAGCGGTGAGAGTACTTTTAAATTGAGTGGTAGAGCAAGCGGTTTAAAGAGAGCTATGCTTGGCAGAGGCAATATCCAGTTTGATGGAAAAATTGCAGCGGATACAATAAACTTTAACCAGCTGCTCAAGAGTGCAAATGCAGGAATGGCGTATACGAATGCCAGCCAAGCATATAAAGATTCTCTTGCAAAGGAGGTGAACGAAGATGATATGGAGAGGGCAATGGAGAATACAGCAGATACGTTGGTTTCATCACTGTTTGTAATTCCAGGTAACCTTATTGCAAACATAAATCTTGATGTACAGCATGGTATATACTCCAACATTACACTCCAAAAAATTGCAAGTAATCTGACAATAAAGGAGAGATGTCTTAAAATTTCAGATTTTGAGGCCGCTACAGATGCAGGTTCATTCTCTTTGAATGCCTTTTATGCTACACGAAACAAAAAGGATATATCTACCGGCTTTGATCTTGAACTGAAAGATGTATATGTTGAAAAATTTATTGAGGCCACACCTGCTATAGACTCATTGTTGCCAATGTTGCGCTCTCTCGAAGGAAAGATAAATTGTGAATTTGCAGCTACATCACAACTCGATACTGCTATGAACTTTATCCTTCCAACTTTGAAAGGAGTTGCACGTATTACCGGAGAGAATTTGGTGTTGCTTGATGGAGAGACATTTGCCCTGATATCCAAAAAATTGAAATTCAAAAACAGGAAAAGAAATCTGATTGACAATATTTCTGTGGAGATGTTGGTACGGGACAATGAGATTGACATTTTTCCGTTTATGATGGAGATGGACCGCTACCAGTTTGCAGTAAGCGGAACACAGAAACTTGATCTCTCCTTTGATTATCATATATCTGTACTTCACTCACCTATTCCTTTCAGATTGGGTGTTACACTCTTTGGAAATATGGATGATTTTAGCTTTAAAATAGGAAAGGCAAGATACAAGAGTGCAAATCTGCCTGTATATACATCATTGATAGACAGTACCCGAATCAATTTACGTGACCATATTGCAAATATCTATAAGATAGGTGTAGAGGCGGCATTGCGTGAAAGCAGCCATTTGCAAAGGATAGAGGAGGTAAAGAGAAAAAATGAGGCAGAGCTGCCTCAAGAGATGGAACAGCTCACACAAGAGGAGGAGAATATACTTGAACAGATTGAGCCAGACAATACAAACGATTCTAACAATTCAACAAAACAATAAACTAAAAAAGAACAGAAGAGTCTTATGAAAAAACTATTTCTAACAATTGCGGCGGCCATATTTACCTGTGGTGCTGCGTTTACCGCTCAAGCGGCTGACTCTCCTTTATGGATGAGGTATTCTAAAATTTCTCCCGATGGCAAACAGATTGCCTTCGCATACAAAGGAGACATTTATGTTGTTCCGACAAATGGAGGAGAGGCAAAACAACTTACAACATCCGATTCTTATGAATCACAGCCTGTATGGTCAAACGACAGCAAGACAATAGCTTTTGTATCAGACAGATTGGGTGGAATGGACATTTACACAGTTCCTGCTACAGGAGGTCAGGCAAAGAGAATTACAACACACTCTGCAAATGAAACTCCTCTTGCATTCTCACCAGACAATAAATTTATCTACTTCTCTGCATCATTGCAAGATCCGGCATCAAGTATCCTTTGGGCAAAATGGATGCAAGAGCTTTACAAAGTGAGTGTAGATGGTGGAAGACCAATGCAGATTACAGCAACCCCTGTTCATAGCGTAAGTTTTGATAAGGATGGCAAATCATTCCTTTATGAAGATTGCACAGGAGTTGAGAATATCTGGAGAAAACACCATGTGTCATCTGTTGCAAGAAACATCTTCTATTACGACAACGCAACCGATACTCACAAACAGGTAACAACCAATCCGGGTGAGGACCGCGATCCAATCTTCTGCGGAGATGGTAAAATGGTGTTTTTGAGCGAGCGTAACGGTGGCAGCTTTAATGTTTACGAAGCTTCAGTAAACGATGCTGAGAATGTAACAGCACTTACAAACTTTAAAAAACATCCGATAAGATTCCTCAGCCGTGCCAATAACGGTACTCTATGCTTTGGCTACCAAGGTGAGATTTACACATTGGCACAAGGGGGCAAGGCTCAAAAAGTGAATGTTACTATAGTAAACGATACACAAGAGAAGATTGAAAACATCAAATTGGGAACAGCCAATGAATTTGCAGTATCTGATGATGGTAAAGAGATAGTTATTGTTTCAAGGGGTGAAGTATTTGCCACAACCGACAAATTCTCAACAACAAAACAGATTTCACAAACTCCTGAGGCTGAGCTTGGTGTTACTATCTCTCCAGACGGAAAGACTATTGTATACTCAAGTTTGAGAACAGGTACATGGAATCTTTACAAAGCTACAAAAGCCAACAAGGAGGATCTTCACTTTGCCAATGCTACTCTAATTGACGAAGAGCCGCTGTTCAAAGACAACAAAATTGAGCGTACAATGCCAAAATTCTCGCCAGACGGAAAAGAGATTGCATATATTGAGGACCGTGTATACTTGAAAGTCCTTAACCTTGAGACCAAAAAGGTAAGACAAATTACCGACGGATCCCAACACCATGGTTATGATGAGACAGGATTTGATTTCCAATGGTCACCAGACTGTAACTGGTTTGCAATCAGCTTTACAACCAACCGTAGAAATCCATACGATGATATTGGAATTGTATCTGCAAAAACAGGTGGAAAAATTTATAATGTAACAAACAGCGGATATATAGACAAATCTCCTAAATGGGTAATGAATGGTAATGCTATTCTGTTTATATCCAATAGAATGGGTATGCGTTCTCATGCATCTTGGGGTAGTCAGAATGATGTATACATTGCCTTTATGAATAAGGAGACAATGGACAAATTCACTATGGGTGAAGAGGATTACGCGTTGTTTAAAGAGGCAGAAAAACTTAAGAAAGAGGAGGAGAAGAAGAGCGCAGATGCAAAAAAGGATGAGAAAAAAGATGTAAAGAAAGATATAGTTATAGAGTTTGACAAACTTGAAGACAGAGTAATGCGCCTTTCTCCAATGTCGGGCAACATTGCAGATGCTGAGCTTTCGGAGGATGGAGAATCACTATACTTCCTATGCTCATTTGAAAAGAGATTTGATATGTGGGAGTACAAAACACGTACCCGTGACATCTCAATGAAGAAAAAGCTGAATACAAATATGGCGTATCTCAAATGGGATAAGGAGCACAAGAACCTCTACATTATGGGTACCAAGCCGGCTGTATTCAACATTGCCAGCGGAAACTCAAAACCTATAAGCTTTAACGCATCTATGGATCTTGATAAAGCAGGTGAGCGCAAGTATATGTTCCATAATGCAGTAAACCAGGAGAGACACAAATTCTACAATACAAACTACCATGGTATTGATTTGGATCAGATGGAGAAGGACTATACTCCATTCCTTGACCATATAAACAATAATTACGACTTTGCAGAGATGCTTTCTGAGTTCTTGGGAGAGTTGAATGTGTCACATACCGGTTCTGCATATCAGGGTGTTTCTCCGGAAAAGAGCACTCCTGAATTGGGTCTGTTGTTTGATATGAAGTATACTGGCAACGGTCTTAAAGTTGATGATATACTTGTTAACGGTCCATTTGGTGTAACAGCATCTAAGGTAACTATTGGAACAATCCTTGAAAAGATTGATGGAAAGGCAATTGAAGCAGGTAAAGATTACTATCCGATTATTAATGGCAAACAAGGTAAAGCGGTTTTGTTCTCATTCTATAATCCAGGTACTGGTGAGCGCTGGAATGAGACTGCAAAACCTATCTCAAGAAGCCAGCAGAACAATATGATATACAAGAGATGGATAGATAGCCGTGCTGCTGAAGTTGAGAGATTGTCGGGAGGAAGATTGGGATATGTACATATCCAATCAATGGATGACAAGAGCTACAGAAATGTATATGCCGATATTCTTGGCAAATATAACCTTAAAGAGGGTATTGTGATTGACACCCGTTTCAACAGCGGTGGACGTCTTCACGAGGATATTGAGATTCTGTTCAGCGGAACCAAATATCTTGAGCAGGTAATGAGAGGCAAAATATCTTGCGACATGCCTTCAAGAAGATATAACAAACACTCGATTATGCTTGTATGTGAGGCTAACTACTCCAATGCACACGGTACACCATGGGTATACAGCCATATGGGTATTGGAAAAACTGTAGGTATGCCTGTTCCAGGTACCATGACTACTGTAAATTGGGAATATTGTCAGGATCCGAGCCTATACTTTGGTATTCCGGTTGTCGGTTACAGAACAAGAGAGGGCGTATATTTGGAGAACTCGCAATTGGAGCCTGATTTCCTTGTGAAGAATAAAGCTCATGAGGCAATTGCAGGACGTGACGAGCAGTTGGAAGTTGCTGTTAAAGAGCTGTTGAAACAGATTGACGCAGATAAGGACAGATGGTAAACCATATATGAAGAATGAGGCTGGCTTGAGAGAATCAATGCCAGCCTCAATTTTTTAGTACGCCCAGCATGGGCATGTTCTAACGGGTGAAAGTCCCAAATGTGCCCTGATGACGGGAAGCATATAGCCAAGGGCAAGGGTGTCCATCGTGAGGTGGAATCTGAAGGAAGCCGGCGGCAAAAGTCTGGCCTGACGA
>JAFZFL010000069.1 GCA_017555925.1 Bacteroidales bacterium
GAGTTGAAAAAAATTGCACAAGATGAGCTTTCTAACAAGAAACTATATGTAATGGATACATTCTGTGGTGCTAACGAGAATACAAGAATCAAAGTTCGTTTCATCATGGAGGTTGCTTGGCAGGCTCACTTTGTTAAAAATATGTTTATCCGTCCTACAGAGGAGGAGCTTGCAAACTATGGCGAGCCTGATTTTGTAGTATTGAATGCTTCTAAAGCAAAAGTTGAGAACTACAAAGAGCTTGGTCTTAACTCAGAGACTGCTGTAGTATTCAACCTTACCGAGAAAATGCAGGTTATCATCAACACTTGGTATGGTGGCGAAATGAAGAAAGGTATGTTCTCATACATGAACTATCTTCTTCCACTTCAAGGCATTGCTTCAATGCACTGCTCTGCAAACACCAACAAAGAAGGTGAGACAGCTATCTTCTTCGGTCTTTCAGGTACAGGTAAAACTACCCTATCAACAGATCCTAAACGTGAGTTGATTGGTGACGATGAGCATGGTTGGGATGATGACGGTGTATTCAACTTTGAGGGTGGCTGTTATGCTAAAGTAATTAACTTGAGCAAAGAGGCTGAGCCAGATATCTTCAATGCAATCAAGAGAGATGCTCTTTTGGAAAACGTTACAGTAGATGCTGAGGGTAAAATTGACTTCAACGATAAGAGCGTAACTGAGAATACTCGCGTTTCTTACCCTATCTATCACATTAACAACATTGTTAAACCAGTATCTAAAGCACCTGCTGCCAAGAAAGTTATCTTCTTGTCTGCTGATGCATTTGGTGTACTTCCTCCAGTTTCAATCCTAACTCCTGAGCAGACCAAATACTACTTCTTGTCTGGCTTTACTGCAAAATTGGCAGGTACAGAGCGTGGTATTACCGAGCCTACTCCTACATTCTCAGCTTGCTTTGGTGCAGCATTCCTTTCACTTCACCCTACAAAATATGGTGAGGAGCTTGTTAAGAGAATGGAGAAATCCGGTGCAACTGCATACCTTGTAAATACTGGTTGGAATGGTACTGGAAAACGTATCTCAATCAAAGATACTCGCGGAATCATTGATGCTATCCTTGATGGCTCAATTGATAAAGCTCCTACAAAACATATCCCTTACTTCAACTTTGAGGTTCCTACTGAGCTTCCAGGCGTAGATCCAAATATCCTTGATCCAAGAGATACTTACGCAAGCGCAGAGCAATGGGATGAGAAAGCTAAAGATCTTGCTTCAAGATTCATCAAGAACTTCAACAAGTTCACTGGAAACGAGGCAGGTAAAGCTCTTGTAGCTGCTGGTCCGCAACTATAGTATAATGCTGCATAAGCAGCAGACTCAATAAGTATTGAGAGGTTGGTCATATAATTTTTGGCCAGCCTCTTTTCATTCTACTTAAATTCTGCTTAAATCCTACTAAAATTCAACTGTAACACCTAATGTTGGAACAATGCTTCCTGTCTCTTGCGATATATATTTCATCACATAACGCTGAGTGGAAGCTGGTGACTGCGGATTCTCTATAACACCCGTACTCATAAGCACATCCTGCTGCTTGAGTCTGCTGCCCGTAATATTCTGCAAATCTATGTAGACCCCCAATTGCCAATTCCTGAAATAGAAGATTTTGTCTGCTCTTATATCAAGTTGTGCAAAAGGTTGGAGCCGCATTGAATTAAACCTCGTGTAGTCGGGATATGGTTTGCCTTGGGCATCCCAGGCCTCTTTTAAAGATGACTTTTCAATATCATATGGAGTATATGGTGCACCTCCAATACAACTGATCTTTGCTCCGGCACTCCAATTGCGCCAAAATTCATAGGTTGCCGCACAATTTACAATATAGCGGTTATCCCAGGCGGATGGAAGATAACTCTCTCCTGCTCCTCTTCTGTATTGGCTTGAATATAAAGTAGCTGAACCAACCAGATTTACTCTCCCGGCAAGTTGCCATCGTGCAGAAAGCTCAACACCATAAGCTCTGCCTTCAGCCTGTGATACAAGGGCCTCATTCCCAACTATCCCATAATCATTTCCTTTACAAGCCAATGGGATTCTGTCGGTAACACTCAATGGCATATTCTCATATAATTTGTAAAAACCCTCTAACGATATTACCAGCGAATCAGCAACATTCCATCTTGCACCAAGAGTGGATTCAAATACCCGCATATAACCAAGATCACCATTAACATATTCTCCATTCTCTTTATAGCCCAACGCTGTATATGGAGGAAGCTGGTGATATATACCTATATTGGCATTTAATGAGAGCTGGGGTAAAACAAGAAATGAGAGCTGCATACGGGGTGAGACGGATCTCCAGAATTTCAGAAGTTTTGCAGAACAGGTTGCGCCATCAGCCCTTACTCCTGCTTTTGCATTAAATCTTTTATTATAAGACTCATAAGAGAAAGATATATATGGAGCAAATGAGAAATAATCAAGTGCAGTCTTATAAGTGTTGGAAATTAAAGAGGTGGCCTCATCAGCAACAATCTCAGGAATATACTCTTTCCTGAACGAATCAATCATGTAGCTGTTATAGGCACCATAAATTCCTGCAAGCAGTTTCCATCTTCCCCAAAAGAGTCTCTCCTCTGCCCTAAAGCCTATCTTCTGCTCAACTGCTCCAATATCAAGTATAAGATTCTCTTCTGCAGAAGAATCATTATTCCTGTATTTTATATTGCTATTGTCAAAATAGTTGTAATTCAGACTCAAATTAAACCTGTTGTTGTTGCCATAGTGAGTATAAGAGACTCCTGTTGTAAATGTATTCTGTTTAACTACCGGCAAATAGCTTAAAAGATACTCAACCTCTTCTCCCTTCTCATCAGTATTGAGTTTCATTCTGTCTACACCTCCCAAAAAGAGAAACAAGATCTCATCCTTTGGAGTAATCCTATGCTTTACATTTATCTGTCCATCAATATAATTTGGCAGAAATGGAAGCCCCAGCAACTTGAACAGAAACTGCAAATATGATTGTCTTAAAGAAAAAATATAGGTTGTATTGCTTCCAAAATGGCCACTCCCGCTCAATCCCACTTCAGAGGCTCCAATTCTGGCCTTAAACGTATGTTTGTAGGGGTCACCGCTCTTCATTCTGATATCCATCACAGAGGAAAGAACCCCTCCCATATCAACAGGAAGTGCCCCAGTATAAAATTGCACTTGTTCAATAAGATCTGCATTAATTATCCCGACAGGTCCTCCAGAAGCCCCTTGAGTGGAGAAATGGTTTATATTGGGAATCTCTATACCATCTATATAAAACCCGTTCTCTGCAGGCGAACCACCCCGAACAATCAAATCATTTCTATAACCTATTGGAGAATAGGCCACTCCCGGATAAGAACGCAACAC
>JAFZFL010000008.1 GCA_017555925.1 Bacteroidales bacterium
ATTCTACAAGGCCGCTTATGCCCTCTGCGACATTGAGGGTATTTGTTAGTATTATAGGGGTTTCAATATTTCCGAGCTCATGCACTTGAGTGCTTCCTGCAAGTTTGCCAAAACCGTTTCCTTCATATATGGCAGCCGGAACCTTATTCTGGAAGATATTTCCCTGGTGTGGAATAATTGCGGTTACACCTGTGCGGACATCCTCCCCTTCTATTCTGGTAACATGTCATACAGTTACTCCTGGAACATCTGTTATTGCATTGTATTCTCCGGTTTTGAATATACCGGTCTTTATTCCGTAGTCTCTCAACCTCTTTTGCGCATTTGCATCAGATGAGCTTCCAGCAAACAAAAGGGCAGCAATAGTACCTATAATCAAAAAATTTCTTCTCATATCAAAAAGTTTTATTGTTAGTACAAATATAGTTTATAATTTTGACCCATTAAGAATAGAATTATAAATTTTACATAATTCTATTTGTATGTTAATTCAGTATCAGATGGAGAGAGCTATTTTTATATCGGTAATTACTTCAAATTCAACAGAGGAACAGGTTATAGAATACTTGGATGAGTTGGAGTTTCTTGCAGAAACAGCAGGTGTGAAGGGTGAAAGGCGCTTTATGCAGCGTTTGGACAGACCCAATTCCAAAACTTATGTGGGTACAGGCAAATTAGAGGAGATTAAGGCCTATTTAATAGAGAATGAAATAGATCTTGCAATATTTGATGATGAGTTGTCTCCGTCACAATTAAGGAATCTTGAGAGAGAGTTGAATTGTAGAATATTGGATAGGACCAATTTGATTCTTGATATTTTTGCGCAGCGTGCCAAAACTGCTTATGCTAAAACTCAGGTAGAGTTGGCACAATATCAATATCTGTTACCGCGATTAACCAGGATGTGGACTCACTTGGAGAGACAACGGGGTGGTATTGGTATGAGGGGCCCCGGAGAGAGTCAGATTGAAACAGACCGCCGTATTATTCTTGACAAGATCAGCCGTTTGAAAGAGCAGTTGAAAAAAATTGACAAGCAAATGGCTTCTCAGAGAGGAAACAGGGGGAATATGGTCAGAATTTCTTTAGTCGGTTACACTAATGTTGGAAAGAGTACCTTAATGAATCTTTTGGCAAAGAGCGATGTTTTTGCCGAGAACAAGCTCTTTGCAACCCTTGATACTACAGTAAGAAAAGTGGTTATTGAGAATGTGCCTTTCCTTTTGAGCGATACGGTAGGTTTTATCAGAAAACTTCCTCATCAGTTGGTTGAGTCATTTAAAAGCACCTTGGATGAGGTTAGAGAGGCAGATATTCTTATGCATGTTGTAGATATATCTCACCCGAATTTTGAGGAGCAGATAAAGGTTGTAAAACAGACATTACAGGAAATAGGTGCGGGAGATAAGCCTACATTTATGATCTTCAATAAGATTGACGCTTATAAATATGTTGAGCAGGATGAGTTTTCAATTGAGGAGAAGAAGCCGGAGAATTATTCACTGGAGGAGCTGAAACATTCATGGATGTATAAGGAGAATACACCGGCAATATTTATTTCTGCCAGAGAGAAGCTCCATATTGACAAATTAAGGAACGATCTTTATAAAATGGTTGCTGAAATTCATGCCGGAAGATGGCCATTTGATAATTTCCTTTGGTAAAATCTGCCAATAAGCAAGAAGACATTATTCATCATTATATGTAAAAAAAGAGGCTATCATATGACAGCCTCTTTTTATATTTGGTTTGTTCATTATCTCAATTGGAAGATAATAGGGAATGTGTATTTTACACGTACTGGTTTGTTTCTTTGTTTACCAGGAGTCCATTTTGGTGAGCTTGAAACGACTCTTACAACCTCTTTATCAAGAGAAGAGTCAACACCTCTAAGAACAGAAACTTTAGATACTCTACCGTCAGTTTCAATTGTAAACTGAAGTGTTACACGACCTTGTACTCCATTCTCTTTAGCTACCTCAGGATAAACGATGTTCTCATATACCCATTTGGTAAAATCATTAGCATCACCACCTCTGAATTTAGGTTTCTCCTCTACGATTGCCATAGGGATCTCCTCTTCTTCCTCAACCTCTTCTTCAACAGCTTGAGGAACATACTCTTTAATCTCAACGCCAAGACTTGCATCATCCTCTGTTGATAGAAGCAAGTTGTCCTCTACTACCACGTCATCATCAACGATGTCAATGAAGTCAGATACAACTGGCTCTTTTGGTGCCTCTGGTGGTGGGGGAGGAGTCTCTGTTGTGATAGGAATAATTTCCTCTTCTGCTACGATTTCTGTCTCTGCTTGAAGAGTGCTAACCTCTTTTTCAGATGTGCTCCACTCGAATGCCGCATAGGTAATCAAAAGGGCAATGATTAGTCCAATCTCTCTAAAAAGCAATTTTTTGCCTTCCAAGCTGGCTTTTGGTGATTTCTTAATTTCCATATTTTTAGCGTATTTTCCGTATTTAAGCGAGTGTAAAAATAGTAAATTATTTATAATCTCACATAAAAAATGTTGATAAACTTTCTATATGAGATTATAAATCTCTTACTATTAAGAAGTTAAATTTGCCAAAAATCTTTATTTATTGTTGATAAATCTGCTTTTTGGGCAAAAGAAACTCCATTTTTAGATAATGTTCATCTCTTTAAGAACGTTATTGGTTTTTCTAACCGCATCAGCGCTCTTATTGAACAACTCTTGCTCTTCTGCGTTCAATTTAAGTTTGACAATCTTCTCGCATCCTTTTTTGCCAATCATAACTGGAACACCAATGCAAATATCATCCTGGCCATATTCGCCCTCAAGAGCCACGCAGCAAGGGAATACTTTCTTCTCATCAAGAATGATTGATTTAACAAGAACTGCTCCTGCAGCACCTGGTGCATACCATGCTGAAGTGCCAAGAAGTTTTGTAAGTGTAGCACCTCCAACCATTGTATCTGCAACAACTTGTTGAGCTGCGTTTTTAGATATAAGATCAGTTACAGGAATACCTCTGTAGTTAGCGAAACGGATAAGAGGAATCATTGTTGTATCACCGTGACCACCAATTACCATACCCTCGATGTCGCTTTGAGGAGCTTTAAGTGCTTTGCTTAGGTATGTTGTGAAGCGGCTGCTGTCAAGAATACCACCCATACCAATTACTCTGTTCTTAGGAAGACCAGATTTCTTGTATGTCAAATAAGTCATAGTATCCATTGGGTTAGCAATGATAACTATAATTGCGTTAGGAGAGAATTTCAATACATTCTCAACAACACCATTAACGATACCTGCATTCACACCAATCAACTCTTCGCGTGTCATACCGGGTTTTCTTGGAATACCTGAAGTAATTACAACTACATCTGATTTAGCTGTTGCTTTATAGTCGTTTGTAACACCTGTAATTTTAGTATTGAATTGGTATAGGTTAGCAGTTTGGGTCATATCCAATGCCTTACCCTCTGAAACGCCCTCTTTGATATCCAATAGAACAATCTCTGAACAGAATTTCATGTGCAACATTGCATTTGCACAAGTCGCGCCTACATTTCCTGCGCCAATAACACTTACTTTTGCCATAGTTATTTTTTTAAATTAATTTATTATTAAGTTTTTTTCAGTTTCTATTGATAGAATCATATCTTTGCAAAGTTAGTAACTTTTAGTTATTTTGTAACCACTTTGAGATTAAATTACACCTATAATGATACAATATTTCAACAATAATGTTGCTTTTGATTTCAAATCAAAATTACTTATTAAAAAGTGGATTAAAAATGTGGCTGCTTCTTATGGTAAAAGATGTGCCGACATCAATATAATTTTTTGTTCAGACCCCGCTCTTCTCGAGATCAACAAGCAATTTTTGGGACACGATTATTATACCGATATAATTACTTTTGATTATTGTGAGGGCGATAAACTGTCGGGAGAATTATATATAAGTATTGATACTGTTAAAGCCAATGCCCAAGAGTATGAGCAGACTTTTGAGACGGAGTTGCATAGAGTAATTATTCATGGTATACTTCATCTGATTGGTCTTGACGATCATTCTCCTAAAGATATACAGCAGATGAGGAGGGGAGAGGATGAGGCTCTTGAGCTGTTAGGTAGAATGTTATCAGACTAAGATTTGTTATTTGACTCACAAAATTTTCTTATTACTTAAAGTTGGTATTCAGATATGGATAGAGAGTATGATGTGATTGTAGTAGGGGCTGGGCATGCAGGTTGTGAGGCGGCGGTTGCGGCTGCGAGGATGGGATCAAAAACCCTTCTTATTACAATGGATATGAATAAAATTGCTCAAATGTCGTGTAATCCTGCTATGGGCGGAATAGCCAAAGGTCAGATTGTTAGGGAGATAGATGCTTTAGGGGGATGTTCTGGTCTTGTTACTGATGCAAGTACTATTCAATTTAGAATGCTTAACCGTTCTAAAGGGCCGGCCATGTGGAGCCCGAGAGCTCAATGCGATAGAATCTATTTCTCGTTCAATTGGCGCTATATAGTTGAAAATACTCCAAACCTTTTTATTTGGCAGGATGTTGTAAACGATGTTCTCGTTGAAAATCAGAAGGTTAGGGGGGTTGTAACAATTATGGGTGCAAAATTTGCGTGCAAAAGCCTTATACTTACCGCTGGTACGTTTCTAAATGGCAAATTATTTATAGGAAGAGAGACAACTGAAGGTGGTAGAGTAGGAGAGTTGTCCTCTTATGGACTAACCGAAAAACTTTTGGCTCTTGGTATAGAGTCAGCGAGAATGAAAACAGGTACGCCTCCAAGGCTTGATGCTAAGTCTATTGATCTCTCAAAGCTCGAGGTTCAGGAGGGAGATGCTCACCCTTTCAGATTTTCATATTTGAATGTGCCATCTGCGATTCAATCAAAAACAGTCACTCAAAGGTGCTGTTATATGGTACATACTAATGAGACTGTTCATAATATTCTTCGCGACGGTTTTAAAGACTCTCCTCTATTCTCTGGAAAAATTCATGGAGTTGGGCCAAGATATTGTCCAAGTATAGAGGATAAGTTAAGGACTTTTGAGGGCAAGAATACTCATCAGTTATTCCTGGAACCTGAAGGCTGGGATACTCACGAGTATTATCTGCAAGGTTTTTCTTCATCGCTTCCTTTGTCAACTCAATTGGATGCATTAAGACATATACCTGGTTTGGAGAGTGTAGAAATCTATAGACCTGCCTATGCAGTGGAGTATGATTATTTCCCACCAACACAGTTAAAGCATACATTAGAGTCAAAAGTTATTGAGGGTTTCTATTTTGCCGGACAGGTTAATGGCACTACCGGATATGAAGAGGCTGCTGCTCAGGGTTTGATGGCTGGCATTAATGCCACCCTTAAATTACAAGGAAAGGAGCCTTTAATTTTAAAGAGGGATCAGGCATATATAGGAGTGTTGATTGACGACCTTATTACTAAAGGAGTTGATGAGCCATATAGGATGTTTACCTCAAGGGCAGAGTATAGAATTTTGCTAAGACAAGATAATGCAGACAGAAGACTTACTGAGATTGGATATAATATAGGTTTGGCTTCTGATGCGAGATTGCGCCTAATGCAAGAGAAGTATTCTTCCATTGATAATATTACTGATGAGTTTGACAACACGCCTGTACAACCTTCAGATATTAATAACTATCTCGAGTCGGTAAATTCTACCCCTATTCCAAATAGGAAAAAAATGTCTGAAATATTGGCACGCCCTCAAGTTTTAATATCAGACATGTTAGTAAATGTTCCTCGTGGAACAAATATAAAAGAAGAGGCTAAACGTATTGAGGATATAATTCCTGCGACCTCTACAATAGAGGGAGGTCTTAAGCTTCCATATAACCCAACTTTGTTGCCTGTAACTCCTGATAGTATCACCTATAATTTAAGTGATGAAATTTTAGAAAGCGTGGAAATTGCTATAAAATATAGGGGCTATATAGAACGTGAAAAGAGAATAGCAGATAAAATACTTAAATTAGAGAATATTACTATTCCAGATAATTTCGATTTCTCTAAAGTGACTTCTCTCTCTATCGAAAGCAGACAGAAATTGATTAAGCATAGGCCTACAACAATAGCGCAGGCTTCAAGAATACCAGGCGTTTCTCCTGCGGATATATCGGTTTTATTGATATTTTTCGGAAGATAACGTTCCACGTGGAACAGTATAAATCAAGTGCTACAATTTGTTGAAAAACAATATTGTAGCACTTTTTATTTAAACTCACAATTCATTGAATAAAGCGCGTGTATAGTTGATGTGTTGGTTTAAGTGTGTTTTTGGCTTATTCCATGGTGAAATTGAAGAAACTCTTTTGGACTATTTCTTTGGAAATTTTTCCGGAAAGCGGCATATAGAGGGCAAATTCTACGGTTTGAGACTCTGAATTACTGCCAGCCGGCATAAATATGGTTATATTTTCAACTCTTCTTGTTATTTCAAGGTTAATGGTGTGAAGTAATTCATCCGTCGAATTAAAGTTGTTTTCTTCAACTATGAGGTTGTTGCCGTTGAAGTAGGCTATAATGTACTTTTGGGTCTGAGGATAGAATTTTATCAGGTTCTCTTCTGTCTTGGCAAGGTGCAGGATACAATCTAAGGTATAAGGTCCCCAGATAAACATGTCTGTGCTCTGTCTGGCCCTTAAATGAAACAACGACTGTCCTGAAAGATGGGTTTGTGACGAATCTTCACTTCTCTTCTTCTCCTCAGCTATAATTTTATTTTTATTTAAATCAAGTGTTGGAGATGGCTGGTTTATCCTTATTACTCTCTCGCTTCTGTAGAGTGATTGTGTAAATCCTTGTGCTTTATAGAAGGGGAATAGTGATTCTTCTGCCGGACGTGTTATTATAAAATCTTCGCAACCTGCCGTATAATAATCTTTGATTTGTTCTACCAATACCCTGCTCAAACCTCTGCCTCGTGCCTCCTCAATTGTGGCTACGCCATAGAGGTATCGTCCATGATAGGTTTCGGAAGAGGTATAATTCTCATCTCTATGAAACAACGCCATTGGAATTGCAAAAGCTACAGATGCTATTTTCTCATCAATTACGAAAACAAAAGCATCAAGAACGCGGTAGAGGTATTTAAATATTATATCCAGATAATCTTCTTTAGGCGTAAAGATATTGCGCCATATCTCCCTAATGGCGCATATATCGTTCTCATTGGCCAGTCTGATATGTTCCCGACAACTTATATTTTTTAAAATTTTATCTGCTGCCATCTGCATTTGATACTCTCTGATTTTACTCTTTAGTTGAAAGCAAATCTTTAATATCTGCCACAAATTCTTCTATGTTCTCTTTTTGTGTGTTGAATGAACACATCCATCTTACCTCGCCTGTCACTTCATCCCAGACATAGAAGTAATATTTTTTCTGAAGCTCTTCTGTCAGCCATTTGGGAATAATTGCAAACACAGCATTGCTTTCAACCTTTTTGGAAATCTGAATCTCTGGTATATCCTTTAACAGTTCAGCCAGGTATTTGGCCATTGCATTAGAATGGGATGCTAATCTAATATAAAGATTATCAGATAAATAGGCGTCAAATTGGGCTGCAATAAACCTATTTTTTGAGTAGAGTTGTGTAGCCTGTTTCCGTATATATTTAAGGATGTCTGCCTGCAATGCATTGCTGTTTGTGTTGAAGATTACCACCGCTTCTCCCATAAGAAGGCCATTTTTTGTTCCTCCAAATGATAATACATCTGCTCCACAATCTGCTGTAAAAGATTTTACAGGCAATCCAAGTGATGCAGCTGCATTTGAAATTCGTGAGCCATCAATATGGAGATAACCATTATGTGAGTGCATCAAGTCTGCAAGAGCCTTTATCTCATCTGGAGTATATAATGTCCCAAGTTCGGTGGGTTGTGAAATGGAGAGAATACGCGGTTGGGAGTGGTGCTGCTCTCCAAAGTTGGTAAGGGCTCCCATTACAACTTCTGATGTAACCTTTCCGTCGGGAGAGGGAAGGGGAATGATTTTGCTGCCTGTAAATTTTTCAGGAGCACCGCACTCATCTACGTTTATATGGGCTGTTTTAGGGGCTAAAATAGAGTGAAAACTATTTACAAAAGCAGCAAGTGCTACAACATTTGCACCTGTGCCATTTACCACAAAAAGGGCTTTGCAGTTGCCGCCCAGGATGCTCTCCAGTTTGCCCAATACATCAATAGTGTATGGATCATCGCCATAGGCAGTTTTAAAATTGTTATTCTCCTTTACAATGGCCTCCATAATGAGAGGGTGAACACCCGAATGGTTGTCGCTGCCAAAACTATGTTTCATAAGTTTGATTTATTGAAAGTTGTACTCTTTTTTAATTCTCTCCCGACAGCTCTTTTATCTTCGGGTCTTGGCGTTAAGGTCTATACGCTCCTTAATGGCCTGCTTGCCTTTATAGTAGTAGAGTACAATAACATTCTCTTTTTCAAAATAGAGAGTATTGAGGTTCTTTTCTGTTTTGGGATTTGCAGGCTCTTTCTCGCAACTCAAAAGCAGATATTGGTTTGTGCTTTTGTTGTAGTTGCAAACAACAGTGGTTCCCATAATGTTGAAGAATGTGGCTCTGTTGTTTTTTGATTTCTCAATATACTTGTCTTCAAGAAATCTTTTTACAATGGGATGATCCTCTTCAAGCACTCCAAAATTTAGTTTGGAAGAGCCTTGAGGGTTGTTGTCATACCACCATTGTATAGCCTTTTTGGTAAGGGCTTTTTCTCTGTCAAAAGGTTTGAGCTGGCTGCTCTTGCCAAGTGATCTCATAAGCCAGGTCATTTGTGGTGTTGACATGCTTCCGCCTTGTGCTATATCTGCCAAACTGCCCTCTATAATATCTCCGTTTCTCTCTCCTGCGTATGTAGTGCTGTATATTGTGCCATCGGCCATTGATACAAGGTTTGCAACAAGTTCAATGTTGTTGTTTGGCCAGCCGCTGCGCTCGTCACTCCCTGTGGAGTAGTTGAGATAGTAGAAACAGATATATTTGTCGCCATCAATTACAACCTCTTCGGGTATACATCGGTTGCAGAACAAATCGTTTATTGAGGCCATACTGAATAGAGTCAGCGCATCGTCCTGCATATATCTGGCGGCATTTGTAGAGAGGCTCTCCTGCCATCCGCCCTGCTCTGTCTGGTCAATTCTTATAACCTTTAGCGTTGACGGATCATCCTTTTGAGGAGCAACTACTCCAACAATGTACTCTTTGTTGTTTTTCTTTCCGCTTAAAGCTATAAAGCCAATGCCACTTTCGGTATTTGCAAGTGCTGGAACATTGGCCTTAATGATGGCTGCTGCCTCTTCAGGTGATAGAGCCGTTGTATTATAAGATTTTATCAATGAATCCTTTTTTGCCTGAACAATTGGTGCATAAACAGATTTAGGATACTTGGTGAGGAATTTATTGAAACTTATAGTATCTCCTTTTGCTATTGCGTTATTGAACAGCTTGGTTTCTCCCTTTTTCTGCGCAGTGGCAGGATGCATTGCAATCAATGAGACCAATAGAGTGAGGATAATTCTTAAATCTCTCATAAACAGATAATTATTCTTGTTAATATTTATTTTCCTGTAGTGTTTATACAAAGAGAGGATGAGTCCTTTGCGGGTCATCCTCCTTTACACGTCTATAATTCTGTGAATTATTTGCAGATAGCCTCGTATGCCTCAGCATCCATAAGCTCATCAAGCTCAGCTGGGTTAGACATCTCAACTTTAATCATCCAACCGGCACCGTAAGGATCGGTGTTAACCGACTCAGGAGCACCCTCCAACTCTGCGTTTACCTCAATAACTTTGCCAGAAACAGGCATAAGAGCGTCAGCTACAGTTTTAACAGCCTCAATAGCACCAAAAACCTCGCCGGCAGCAAGATCCTCACCCTCAGTTTGGATATCTACGAAAACGATGTCACCCAATTGGTCTTGAGCAAAGTCTGAAATACCGATAGTAGCAATGTTGCCATCAACTTTAACCCACTCGTGGTCTTTAGAATACTTCAAATTAGCAGGAAAATTCATATTGTTTAAATTTAAAATGTTTATAAATTTCTAAAATTGTACAAATGTATTAAATAATTTCAATTATAAGCGTTTTAAACTTAATTTTATTAACTCTTCAAGTGAATAATTAGGATTTTCTTTAAGAATCGCAGAAAGCACTTTCTCAACAGCACTTTTAGTGAAACCCAAAAGGATAAGGGCAGAGAGGGCCTCTTCCTTTATAGCAGAGCCGGCTCCCGGCAGAAGAGTCTCTACAGCAGTATTGCCTCCCTTTATAATTTTGTCTTTAAGTTCAATAATAACACGTTGTGCAGTTTTAAGGCCAATGCCCTTTATGCTTTTTATGCGGTTGACATCTCCAGCAATTATTGCATTCTTTATCTCCTCTTCGGTCATTGATGAAAGCATGACTCTGGCGGTGTTTGGTCCTATACCCGAAACCTCAATGAGCATACAGAACATTGAACGCTCCTCTTTTTTATAGAAGCCATACCATAACTCCAGATCTTCACGCAAATGATGATGTATATAGAGTTTTACGTGAGCGAGGCTCTGTATATCGGCGTATGTCTGTAGAGAAATCTGGAGTCTGTAACCAATGCCGTTATTCTCAACAACAGCTTCTGTGGGGCTTACTTCTGCCAATGCCCCCTTGATATAATCGTACATTATCTCTTTTTTTTACAACATGAGCTACAAATTTATGTTTTTTATACGTAAACAAAAAGCCCGATATTAAAGAAACTTCCTTTAAATTATTATTTTTGCAGTTTGATATTGAATGTAGTTATGAGAACGATAGAGGATATAAGGGGGAGAGTGCCGGCGTTGGCCCAAAAAGTGTATGGCAAGCCGCTTGTCTATTTGGACAATGCTGCTACTGCACAAAAACCTGTAGAGGTGATTGAACTGCTCAACAGAATGAATAGTGCTATAAATGCCAATGTGCATAGGGCTATGTACAGGTTGAGTGATGAGGCAACAAATCTCTACGAGGGTGCAAGAGAGAGAGTCAGAGAGTATATAAATGCCCCAGCCCGTGAAAATATAATCTTTACAAGCGGGGCAACTGCATCAATAAATCTTGTTGCAAGCAGTTTTTGTGCAAAGTTCCTTAAAGAGGGCGATGCTGTGATAGTGACTGAAGAGTCTCACCATTCCAATATAGTACCATGGCAGCTGGCTTGTGAAAGGGCTGGTGCAACGCTAAAAGTGTTGCCGGTAGATGATAATGGTGTATGGTGCGCCCAGGATATTATTCCCCTACTTGATGAGCAGATAAAAATTGTAGCGGCAACACACATATCAAATGTGCTTGGAATAAAGAATCCTGTAAAAGAACTTATTGACATACTGCATAAACATGATATTCCAGTTTTAATAGATGGAGCTCAGGGTATAGTTCATTCAAAAGTAGATGTGCAGGAACTTGATTGTGATTTCTATGCATTTTCTGCACATAAGGTTTATGGCGAAACTGGTAGCGGCATATTGTATGGCAAAGAGAAGTGGCTGGAGGAGATGCCTCCTTATATGGGTGGAGGTGACATGGTTGGAACAGTGACATTTGCAAAAACCACATACGCACCGCTCCCTTTGAAATTTGAGGCTGGAACACCAAATTTTATAGGTTCTGCAGCCCTCAAACCGGCATTGGATTTTGCTTTTGAGATCTCAACAGGGGAGTGTGGAGAGGTTGTAAAGGAGAGCGAAGAGCAGATAATAGCCTATATGAGAAGGGCATTGCTTGAAATAGAGGGTACAACCCTTTATGGAAATGTGGAGAATAAGATTCCGTTGTTCTCATTCAATGTGAAGGGGTGTCATCCTGGAGATATAGCGCAAATTCTTGACAAGATGGGCATTGCTGTAAGAACGGGAATGTTGTGCGCTGAACCGCTTATGAACCACTTTGGTGTAACAAGTATGGTGAGGGCTTCATTTGCACCATACAACACATTGCAGGAGGCAGAGTACTTTATAACCTCGCTCAAAAGAGCTGTGGCAATGTTGAGATAGTAATAATTGTCCCGACAGGCTGTCGGGAAGAAAGAGAAAAATATATGACAATTCAAGAGATTGAGAATCAGATTATAGAGGAATTCTCTATTTTTACCGACTGGTTGGACAAATATGAATATATCATTGAACTTGGCAAGGGTGTGCCGGTAATTGATGAGAAGGCAAAGAGAGACGAGAATCTTATTAAAGGCTGCCAGAGCAGGGTGTGGCTTGACTGTTGGCAAGAGGATGGCAGACTCCATTTTGCAGCAGACAGTGATGCAATCATCACAAAGGGAATAATTTCGTTGCTCATAAGAGTCTACAACGGGCAGCAGCCAAAGGATATTCTGGCAAGCAACCTCTCATTCATTGATGCGATCGGTCTGCAGGAGAATCTCTCTCCAACACGTGCAAATGGCCTTGTTTCAATGATAAAACAGATAAAGATGTACGCTTTGGCTTTTGAGAATAAATAACTGCCACTAAGCTGATAATTGGGATATAGTAATTTAATTGATTAGGCAATGAAGAGTATAGAGAGCTTGCAGAGAGATGTAGTGAGAGCTTTAAGACAGGTATATGATCCTGAAATTCCTGTAAATGTATATGATTTGGGGCTTATCTACGAGATAAAGATAGATGATGACCATAAGGTCTTTATAAAAATGACCCTTACAGCTCCAAACTGCCCTATGGCAGACGATGTTATGGAGCAGGTGAATGAGGCGGTAAAAGATGTCCCGGGTGTTACAGATGCAGCTATTGAGCTTGTATTTGAACCGGAGTGGGACCGTAGCCGCATGAGTGAAGAGGCCTTGGTTGAGCTTGGGTGGCTTTAATGGTTTTTTCCAGAGTCTAACTGCTAAAGAGAGTATATATGAATAGAGTTTATTTGTTGCTTGGCAGCAATATGGGCAATAGGGAACAGATGCTTGAATCTGCTGTAGAGATGCTTGTGGAGCGTCTTATGCCCGATTACCTCGAAGTTGAGGATTTATGTGATGCTATTAATACCTCAGATGTGGTTGAGACCGAACCATGGGGCTTTGAGAGCAGTGACAAGTTCCTTAATCAGGCATTTATGACTCTTACCGACAAAAGTGCAGAGGAGGTGCTTCGCATCTGTCAGGAGATTGAGAATGAGTTGGGTAGAGACAGAAGTGTTGCTACTTCAGATGCCAATGGCAATAGAGTCTATTCATCGAGAGTAATGGATATAGATATCATCTTCTTTGATGCAGATGGTACTCCTCAAATAATGGACACCCCTGATCTTACTATTCCACATAGGCTTATGCAGGAGCGTATGTTTGTGCTTGAGCCGCTTTCGCAGATTGCAGGGGATTATGTTCATCCTGTTTTGAAAAAAGGGGTTAAAGCTCTGAAAAAAGAGTTGAAACATAAAAACAAGTAGACAAAACACATTGATAATAATTAAAAATATATAGAATTATGACACCAGAAGAACTATTTAAAAATTTGATTGCACATACCAAAGAGTATGGATTCATTTTCCCTTCAAGTGAGATTTATGACGGTTTGGGTGCTGTTTATGATTATGCACAGTTGGG
Organism: Bacteroidales bacterium; assembly: GCA_017555925.1. Next base: position 13,620 of record JAFZFL010000008.1, read on the forward strand.
AAGCGAACTTAAGAACAATATCAAGAAGTATTGGTGGGATGCAATGGTGAGATTGAATGAGAATATTGTTGGTATAGATTCGGCAATTTTTATGCATCCTAAGATTTGGGAGGCTTCAGGTCACGTTGGTGCTTTCAATGATCCGTTGATTGACAATAAGGATTCAAAGAAAAGATATAGGGCAGATGTGCTTTTGGAGGATTATATTGCAAAACTTGAAGAGAAGATAAACAAGGATGTTGAGAAGGGCAAGAAGAAGTTTGGAGATGCTTTTGATGAGGAGCAGTTCCGTGCAACAAACCCTAATGTATTGAGGAATGTAAACAAGATAAACGCTTGCAGGGAGAGGATGGTTGAGGCTTTGAACAATAATGATCTGGCTGCCCTTAAACAGCTAATCCTTGATTGTGAGATTGTTTGTCCTATATCTGGAACAAAGAACTGGACAGATGTAAGACAGTTCAATCTTATGTTCAGCACACAATTGGGTAGTGTTTCCGGAGATAGCGGTACTATTTATTTGAGACCTGAGACCGCACAAGGTATCTTTGTAAACTATCTGAATGTTCAGAAGACCGGACGTATGAAGCTTCCATTTGGTATTGCCCAGATTGGTAAAGCCTTCAGAAATGAGATTGTGGCTCGCCAGTTTATCTTTAGAATGAGGGAGTTTGAGCAGATGGAGATGCAGTTCTTCGTTAAACCTGGTGAAGAGCTTGAGTGGTTTGCAAAATGGAAAGAGATTCGTTTGAAATGGCATAAGGCTATTGGTATGGGAGAGGAGAACTACAGATATCACGATCATGACAAACTTGCCCATTATGCAAATGCCGCTACCGATATTGAGTTTAACTTCCCATTTGGTTTCAAGGAGCTTGAGGGTATACACTCCCGTACAGATTTTGATTTGGGCCGCCATCAGGAGTTCTCAGGCAAGAAATTGCAATATTTTGATCCGGAGAAGGGTGAGAATTATGTTCCATACGTAATAGAGACCTCTATTGGTGTTGACAGAACTGTTCTTGCTGTATTGTCGGGAGCATATAAAGAGGAAAAATTGGAGAATGGAGAGGAGAGAGTTGTTCTTAAATTCCATCCTGCACTTGCTCCAGTTAAATTGGCAGTATTGCCTTTGGTTAAGAAAGATGGTCTTCCTGAGCTTGCAAGAGAGATTATGGCTGAGTTGAAGCTTGATTTCAATTGCCAGTATGATGAGAAGGATTCTATTGGAAAACGTTACCGCCGTCAGGATGCAATTGGAACTCCTTTGTGTATAACAGTTGATCATCAGAGTCTTGAGGACAAATGCGTTACTTTGCGTGACCGAGATACAATGCAGCAGGAGAGAATTCCAATAGCAGAGCTGTACAAAAGGGTGGATGAGAAGGTAAATATGAGAACATTGCTTAAGCAAGTCATGTAGACTCAGGATTTATATTATAGAGAGAGGCAGCCTTGAAGGGTTGCCTTTTTTTTAACCAATTGCTCATTTCTCCGTTATATATACAAAGTATTCCAAATAACATAAAACATACATTTATGATAGATATTTCTGTAAATTATGCCGGATTGAGACTAGAATCCCCTTTTATTGCTGCGAGCAGTGGCTATACGGCCGATATTGAGAAAATAGTGGCACTTTCGCGTTGCGGGGTTGGGGCAATTGTTCTTAAGTCGCTCTTTGAGGAGCAGATAAATAATGAGATAAATTTTCTTGAGAGCCAGAGTGTAGGGTATACTGAGAATGCGGATTTTCTCAATCACTATGTGGCTGCCCACTCCATAAGCAACTATCTGGAGCTTATAAAGGAGGCGCGCAGCAGGGTAGATGTGCCGGTTATAGCAAGCATCTGCTGTTATACGGGTGGTAACTGGATATCTTACGCGCGTGAGATGGAGGATGCGGGTGCCGATGCCATAGAGCTGAACATCTACTCAATACCCATCTCTTCAGACCCTATGTTTGTATCAAAAAGCAGTTCGGAGATTGAGAGTGAGAATTGTGCAATAGTGCAGAGAGTGGTAAAGAGTGTAAAGATTCCGGTAATTGTAAAGATTTCAGACCAATATACAAATCTTTTGGGATTTGTTTCACGTCTTAATGCTGCCGGGGCAAAGGGTGTTGTGCTATTCAACCGCTTCTATAAACCTGATATTTCATTGAAGTCAATGAAACTTGTTTCGGGGAATATGTTTTCAGGTAAGGGCGAGTATTTGAAATCTTTACGCTGGATAGCATTGGCCTCTGCAAAATTGAGGGCCGACAGCGGCAATACCTCAACCAGATTGGATTTTAGTGCCTCTACAGGTGTTCATGACGGGAATAGTGCAATAAAGCTGATACTTGCCGGGGCTAAAACAGTACAACTATGCAGTGTGCTGTACCAGCAGGGGCCGTTTGTGGTGGGTAATTTTGTTGAGGAACTGCATAAATTTATGCGAGATAAAGGGTTTGAGAGAGTGGCAGATTTTTGTGGAAAACTCAACTATGCCAATATCCCAAACCCTACAGACTTTGAAAGAGTGCAGTTCCTTAAAACTGCAGAGCACTATTCAAAGTAAATCTGAGTGATCTTTTCAATCAGAGCTTCTTAGAGCTTCGTCAAGGTAGATTCCAAGGGCATCGGCTACTCCTTGTCCATATTTGGGATCTGCCTTGTAGCAGTTTCTTATGTGGCGTTGCTTTATGAATGTGGCAGCATCTCCCATGGCTCTGGCTGTGTTTTCAAATAAGAGCATTTGTTCTTTAGGTGACATAAGCCTGAATAGGGCTCCTGGCTGGCTGTAGTAGTCATTGTCATATTCACGTTCATTGTAGTTATATATGTCACCATGGATTTTAAGTGGAGGCTCTTTCATTGAAGGGGTATCTTTCCATTCTCCATAGCTGTTTGGTTCGTATCCCAATGTGCTGCCATAGTTGCCGTCTGTACGCATTGCACCATCCCTGTGGTATGAGTGGAATGGACAGCGAGGCCTGTTTACGGGTATCTGTTCCAGATTTACGCCCAGACGGTAGCGTTGGGCATCGCCGTATGAGAAGAGGCGGCCCTGTAACATCTTGTCGGGAGAGAAGCCTATGCCATCTATTATGTTTACAGGATTGAAAGCTGCCTGTTCTACTTCTGCAAAGTAATTGTCGGGATTACGGTTGAGCTCAAGTATTCCTACGTCCTGTAAAGGGAACTCTTTGTGGGACCATACCTTTGTAAGGTCAAAAGGATTTGTTCGGCAGTTGTTGGCCTCTTCTTCACTCATGGTCTGTATCTGGAAGAGCCATCTTGGAAAATCGCCGCGCTCAATGCTCTGGTAGAGATCTCTCTGGTGGGATTCCCTATCTTTTGCAATAACAGCTTCTGCCTCTTCGTCTGTAAGATTCTTTATGCCTTGCATTGTACGTAAGTGAAATTTTACCCAGGTGCGTTTGTTATCCGAGTTTATAAAACTGTATGTGTGACTTCCAAAACCATGCATATGGCGGTATGAGTAAGGGATACCGCGTGAACTCATTGTAATGGTAATCTGGTGAAGGGCTTCGGGAAGCAGAGTCCAAAAATCCCAGTTGTTGTTTGCGCTGCGCATATTGGTACGGGGATCGCGTTTTATGGCGTGGTTCAGGTCTGGGAATTTGAGAGGATCGCGGAGGAAGAAGACCGGGGTGTTGTTCCCTACAAGATCCCAGTTGCCGGTATCTGTGTAGAACTTTATTGCAAAGCCCCTTATATCACGCTCTGCATCTGCAGCCCCACGTTCTCCTGCAACGGTTGAGAATCTTACAAAGCATTCAGTCTTTTTGCCCACATTGCCGAATATTGAGGCTCTGGTATATTTGGTTATATCATTGGTTACGGTAAATGTGCCGTATGCACCTGAGCCTTTGGCGTGCATTCTGCGTTCTGGAATAACCTCGCGGTCAAAATGTGCCAGTTTCTCAATAAACCAGGGATCCTGTATAACCATAGGCCCACGGAATCCTGCGGTTTGTACATTCTGGTTGTCTGCAACAATATGTCCGTTGGCAGCTGTAAGCTGTTTTTCTCTGTCGGGAAGCTCCTCTTTGGGTTTGTTGCAACAGTACGAAGTGTTTGGTTTTGTTTCCATAAGATTGTATAAGTTGATTTCTTTATGGAAACGGATAGTTGGGGGTTTTGTTCAATGATGGGAGGGTGTAAAACAAAAAAGCCAACGGATTTTGATGTGACCCCCAAAAGTTGGACGGTTTAACATTATTAAGAGGCTGACTTAGATTGGAACAGAGCTCGGTATTGCACC
>JAFZFL010000070.1 GCA_017555925.1 Bacteroidales bacterium
GCAACATACAGACTGTTGATGCCATAGCCAGATTCAAACCTCTTACCGGTGTATATGGCAATTGTGACGATCAGGAGATTAGGCTCTGCCAACCGCCTGTGCAATGGTTTGAGATTGAAGGAATGAAGATTCTTATGATGCATATTGGCGGATACCCGGGCAGGTACGACTATAAAGCCCTCCAACTGATTTATGCCCACAGACCAGACATCTTTATCTGCGGCCACTCCCATATTCTTAAGGTAATGAATGACAAAAGATTGGGCATGCTCGTCATTAATCCGGGGGCAGCAGGAGTACAGGGCTTTCATCAGGTAAGAACTGCACTCCGATTCAGAATAGAGAACGGGACTGTCAAGGATATGGAGGTAGGGGAATGGGAACGGAAGATTATATCCCAGGAACTCTAATACAAGCTAAAACAACAAAACAAACAATATTATTTATGACTTTACTTAAAAAAGCCCTGTTTACCGCAGCCGCACTATGCTGTGGTGTGCTATATGCACAACAGACACCTGTAACAAAGGCAAACTACGAACTGGCAGAACGCTTCTCCCCAAAGAAGGTTGCCAAGATGGTATTTTCCACAAAGGTTCAGCCCAACTACTTCAAAAACTCAAACAAATTCTGGTACTCATACACCACAGGATCAGGTATCCAGTACTATATTGTGGACCCTGTTGCCGGCACCAAGAATAAAATCTGGGATATGGCCGAACTTGCAGCACAGGTGACCGAGATTACAAAAGATCCATTTGATGCACAGCATCTTCCTATCAAGGAATTGGAACTTGTAGATGACAAATATTTCACATTTGAAATTACATCTTCACTAATGGTTCCTAAAAAGGACAAGAAGGGAGGAGACGAATCTAAAGGCAAAAAGGCCGGCAAAGAGAAGAAAGTATTCAGATTCCAGTATGAGATTGCCAATGGCAAACTTACAGACATTACCGACACAGAAGAGAAAAAAGAGTTCCCGCAATGGGCAAGAATGAGTCCCGACGGCAAATATGGTGTATACGTAAAGAGATACAACTTATGGTATATGGATGCTGAAAACCTCAGGAAGGCACATGAGGATGATAAGGACTCCACCATTGTTGAGCACCAGCTTACCACAGATGGCACAGCCGATTTCCCTTACGGTGGACGTTATGCCGACCCCTACGCAACAGAAAAGGATTTGGACCAACGTGTAACTCCCCAGCTTGCATGGTCGCCGGACGGAAAACACTTTATAATGGTGCGTACAGACCTGAGCAACATAAAACCTCTATGGGTAATTGATGTTCTGGCAAATCCAAGACCAAAACTTGAAGCATACAAATATCAGATGCCTGGAGAGCCAAGTCCTAAACAGCATCTGTATCTGTTTGACTTTGAAGCAAAAAGCTCTAAAGTTATTAAAACAGATGCATTTAAGGACCAGACGCTTACACTTGAACATGCACCATTCACCCATAAGATGAATTATGACGATTATTTCTCACCTTTATGGTTAGGAGACAATACAAAATTCTACTTCAAACGTACCAGCAGAGATCTTAAACGTATGGATATTTGCGTAGCAGAGGTCAATTCAGACAGCTGCAGTACTGTTATAGAGGAGCGTCTTAACACCTATGTGGAGAAACGCGAAAGCCGTCTTGTAAACAACGGTTCAGAAATTATACACTGGTCAGAAAGGGACGGATGGGCACATCTATACCTGTTTGGAACCGACGGCAAATTGAAGAACCGCATTACAAAAGGTGATTGGCACGTAGATCAGATACTTGGTGTTGACCAGGCCAAACGCCTTGTCTATTTTACAGCATGCGGCAAGGACAAGAGTCTTAATCCATACTATCACCATGTATATGTTGCCAATCTTGACGGCTCTAACGTAAAGCTTTTGAGTAAAGGTAACTATGATTTTGAAGAGACAGTATTCACAGATGACAACCGCTACTTTGTATGCAACTACTCACGTGTAGATACAGCACCAATGTCTGCTCTTTTTGACAATACAGGACGTAAGATTATGGATCTGGAAGAGGCAGACCTGAGCCAATTATTTGCAATGGGATATAAATTCCCGGAAATCTTTAAAGTAAAAGCCGGTGACGGCATTACAGATCTTTATGGTGTAATGTACAAACCATTTGACTTTGATTCAACCAAATTATACCCTATCATCGAGTATGTATATCCAGGACCTCAAACTGAGGCCAACAACAGTGTCTGGAGCAAATCAATGAACAGAATTGACCGTCTTGCCCAATTGGGATTTGTTGTAGTTACAGTAGGTAACCGCGGCGGGCATCCAAACAGATCAAAATGGTATCACAACTTCGGTTATGGCAATTTGAGAGATTACGGATTGGAAGACAAGAAGGTTACTGTCCAACAGCTCGCAGCACGCTATCCGTTCATCAACGGCAAAAAAGTTGGTATACACGGCCATTCAGGTGGAGGTTTTATGTCTACAGCAGCTATTCTAAAATATCCTGATTTCTTTACTGCAGCTGTATCCTGTGCAGGAAACCACGACAACAGTATATATAACCGATGGTGGAGCGAACAGCATCACGGAGTGCTTGAAGAGATTTCAGAGAAGGGAGACACCACTTTCAAATATAAGATTGACACCAATCAGGAGATTGCAAAAAATCTTAAAGGCCATCTGTTGCTTATAACAGGAGATATTGACAACAACGTGCATCCTGGAGGCACAATCAGGGTTGTAAATGCGCTTATAAAAGCCAACAAACGCTTTGATATGCTGGTTTTGCCAGGACAGCGCCACCACTTTGGCAATATGGATGAATACTTCTTCTGGAGAATGGCCGACTACTTCTCAAAATACCTTATGGAAGATGATACACCAAGGCCTGTAGATATTCCGGAGATGAATAACAACTGATTATAAACTACTAATTGTGAAGGGGCTCTAAAAAATAGTGCCCCTTCATTTTTTATCCCAATAAAGTTAAAAATACACTATCAGATAGTCATAGTATATTTTTATATCTTTGATTATCTGCGCTTTATGGAAGAGAATAAAGTTTTTGTATATTTTAAATATTTTTATATACCTTTGTGGCCGTTTTTTTATTAAATAAATGGAATAAAATGATTAAAACTAACTTAAAGAATTTAGCATGCACATTTGCAAAAAGAACTTTTGCGATTATGGCAGCATGCGCCATCTCTCTACCTGCATTTGCGGAGGGGTATCAAGTCAACAGCCAGAGTGCAAGACAGGCAGGTATGGCCCATACAGGTGTTGCACTGAAACTTGGAGCTGAGAGCATGCTCTTTAACCCTGCAGGTATGTCATTCATGGATTCTAAATTTGACATTTCACTCGGTGTTACAGGTATAGTATCTAAAGTCAAATACCAAAATGGCAATAATGTTACAGAGACTGAGAACCCTCTCAGCACACCTCTTTTCGGTTATATCGGCTACAAACCTTGCAAGAACCTTGCATTTGGTGTAAGTATAACAAATCCGGCAGGAAACTCATTGGTATGGCCAAATAGCTGGGCAGGCTCTACCATTATCCAGGACATATCATTGAAAGCATTCTCTGTACAGCCTACTGTATCTTACAAATTTGGAAATATAGTAAGTATAGGAGCAGGTCTTATGATTGATTTTGGAAGCTTCAACCAGAACAAGGCATTGGTACCACAGGGCACATTTGACCAGTTGGGAACATTGGCAGGTTCTCTATCAGGAATGATTCCTGCTATGGGAGCTATGGCTCAAATGATAGGCTCACTTCCGCAGAGCGATTTGGCAAACATAGAACTTTCAGGAAAATCAGATATTTCATACGGTTTCAATGTGGGTGTTATGGTAAATGTATCACCTAAAGTAACTATAGGTGCATCTTACAGATCTACAGTACAGATGAACGTAAATGGCGGTGAGGCTAAAATCATTTATGCCAACGATGCTGCAAAAAATGTGATCAATACATTTGCCGGCATTAATCTTCAGGACTTGGTAAGCAAATTGCCTGCAAATATGGCTGGAGCCCTTGATCTGACCTCAATAGCTGCACAACAGCAACAGCTTAAGTTCATGAGCGCACTTGACGGTGCAAAATTTAATGCATCACTTCCTATTCCAAGCATCCTTATGGCCGGTGTTGCATATAAGCCTATTGAAGATCTTACCCTTACAGGTGATTTCCAATACACAGGCTGGAAGGCATACGATGAACTTAACGTAGAGTTTGACGAGACTACAGGCAACTACACAATCTCAAGCAAAAAAGAGTATGACAACTCATACGCTATCAGAATTGGTGGTGAGTATGTAATCTCAGACCTTGCTGCAGTAAGATTGGGCGGTTACATAGATACTACACCTGTACATACAGACAACTACAACCCTGAAACTCCTGGAGCAACAACTTTTGGTGCTACAGCCGGAGCAACATTGAGCCCTGTTAAATTTATGGCAATTGACCTTACACTTGCATATCTTGCAGGCCAAAAGACATATGGTTCATATACAGATGGAGGCGTAACCTTTGCAGGAGAGTACCAGAAGAGCGCATTTATTCCTGCTATCGGTTTGAGATTCAAGTTCTAAAAATATAGAATTTTAACAGGTAAGGGCAAAAAATTATAGAATCAAATATTTCTTTACCGGGAAAATATAATTCTTACTCCCTATAGACACGTTTCAAAATGGAGGTACTATTTTTACCAAAATTTTGAAACGTGTTTTTTATGTTGTGTAAAGTATTTTGTGCCTGCTGTACTGGGCTTGAGGCTGTAATAATAACTGTTGAAGCAGATGTCACCCCAGGTATCTCCTTCTATCTTGTAGGTCTTCCCGACAGTGCTGTAAAAGAGAGCCAGCAAAGAATAAGCACTGCCCTCACCCATTATGGATACCGTATACCCGGAAGGAGAATTGTAATAAATATGGCACCTGCCAATATAAGAAAAGAGGGCTCCGCCTTTGATATTGCCATTGCCATAGGTATAATATGCGCTTCCGGACAAATTCCACAAGGCAACATACCCCAAGAGAGGCTCAACTCCTTTCTCATTATGGGCGAGCTTGCTCTGGATGGGAATCTGCGGACATTTTCAGGAGCTCTGCCAATTGCAATCAAGGCTGCTGAAACAGGATTTTCGGGCTGCATTTTTCCTTACGAAGCAGCCCGGGAGTGTGCCGAAATAGATAATATTGCAATCTTTGCGGCTAAAGACATAAAGGATGTGATAGATATTCTCTCCTCTCCTGAAGAGAGCCAACACCTTTTGGCCACAAACATATTCAACCGTCCGTCGGCATCCTGCAACAGCACAGATCCAAAAGTATTTGAATATGATTTTGCAGATGTAAAGGGACAACTGTGTGCCAAAACCGCCCTTGAAATTGCAGCTGCAGGTTCACACAACATTATTCTGGCCGGTTCTCCAGGCTGTGGCAAAACCTTTATGGCAAAGTGTCTGCCCTCAATTATGCCTCCGTTAAGCCGCGAAGAATCCATAGAGACCAGCAAAATCTACTCAATAAGCGGTATGCTGCAGACAAGTAGCGGTTTTATGAAAGAGAGGCCATTCAGAGCGCCACACCATACTTCAACCGCAAGTGCCCTGATTGGAGGAGGACACTCCTCCCTACCCGGTGAAATATCATTAGCTCATAATGGCATCCTCCTTCTTGACGAATTTTGCGAATTTTCACGAAATATAATTGAAACTCTACGCCAGCCTATGGAAGAGGGCACCATTCAAATTAGCAGGGTAAAGCAAAAATATCTTTATCCTGCCAACTTTATGCTTGTTGCAACAATGAATCCCTGTCCTTGCGGATTCTACGGCAGTTCACAACACCACTGCAACTGTTCAGCAGCCTCAATAATAAAATACAACTCAAGAATATCTGGCCCCATACTGGACAGAATAGATCTGCATGTCTTTGTAAACCCCGTTGAGACATCTGATCTCCTTGAAAACAGACTGGAAAAGCTTAACGAAAGCAGTCACACTATAGCCCAAAGGGTGGCCGCAGCGAGAGAGATACAATACGAAAGATTCAAAAATAAAAAATACAACACCAACTCAAACATTCCTGCCTCAAAAATTGACCACTACTGCTCTCTTGGTTTAAAAGAGAGAAACTACATTAAAGGGATTATAAGCAAATTGGGGCTCTCCGCAAGGAGCTACACAAGAATATTAAAAATATCTCGCACAATAGCCGATTTGGATGGCAAGGATTTTATATCTTTGGAACATATTTCAAAAGCCCTCCAGTACAGGGGCGGCATTACACATCAATTATAACCCTATTGTTATGGTTTTAAAGAGAATAAAGATTAATTCACTCAACGATATAGAGATTGCGGCCAAAGAGTTTATAGAGTTCATATCTAAATCTGACCTGCAGAGCAACAATTTTGCCTTCTATGGAAACATGGGGGCAGGAAAGACCACATTCATTACAGCACTATGCAAAGTTCTTGGCGTTGAAGACACCGTAAACAGTCCTACATTCACAATAGTAAACGAATATAGGGCAGCCAAAGGCTACCCCATTTACCATTTTGACTTTTACCGCATAAACAAGATAAGCGAAGCCTACGACATTGGTATTGACGAATACTTCTCAGGC
>JAFZFL010000071.1 GCA_017555925.1 Bacteroidales bacterium
ATGACCAGTCTTACCACAATCCTCGCAATTGCGCCGTTCCTTGTGAGGGGAGATATGGGTTCGGATTTGCAGTATCCTCTCTCATTGGCTCTTATTGGAGGAATGATACTGGGAACAATAGTGAGTGTCTTCTTTATACCTATTTTTTATTACGAAATCTATAGAAAGAATAAATAATGAAACGGCTTCCGTCTTTTTCAGTGATATTGGTCTTTGTGGTCCTCATTGTTATGGGAGCCGGTGTAACTCCGCTCCTTAACATACAGTACCAGCCAACAAAGAAGCAGAACAATTTAAGTGTATCGTTCAATTGGCCCGATGCCTCTGCAAAGTTGGTTGAGATGGAGGTTACTTCAAAGATAGAGGGTCTTGCTGCATCAATCAAAGGTGTTGAGGGCGTTTCGTCGGTCTCTAAAAAGGAGAGAGGAAATGTTGATATAACCTTCAAGAAAAATACCAACATGGAGAGTGCCCGTTTTGAGTTGGCCACCCTTATAAGACAGATTTATAAAGGATTGCCCGACGGAGTGTCATATCCATCAATCTCGGCAACCTCTTCGGGTGCAAGCACTCAATCCATATTGACCTTTACCGTTAATGCAGATATTCCTACCCAGCAGATAGAAACCTATTGTAATGATCATATTGTTAAGGCAATAGGTCTTATTGAGGGTGTCAGCAATGTTGAACTTACAGGTGCCACACCATTTTACAGAGAGCTTTCTTTTGATCCGCAGCAACTTGCTTCATACGGAGTGAGCGGTGCCGATGTGGCTGGTGCCATATCTAGTGCTTTTGCACAGGCTAAGATAGTTGGAAGTATTGATAATGTGGGAATTCTGCTTGATAATGACATTGATGCAACACAACTTGAACAGATTCCGATAAAGAGTGTGAACGGACGTGTTGTCAGGGTTGGAGATGTGGCAAAGATGGAGTTTAAGGAGAAGGTTCCTACTATTTACAAGAGAATAAATGGTCTCAATACAATAAATATCTCAATCTATCCGGAGATGTATGTGAATACCATTGATGTGTGTGAAAGGGTAAAGGCAAAGATGATGGAACTCTCAACCAAGTTTCCAGACAAATTCGCAGTTATAGTAGCTTATGACTCATCAATCGATCTTAAGGAGGAGATAAACAAGATTGTTGTAAGAACAGTTCTTTCGCTAATAATACTTCTATTGTTTGTATTGATTGTGAGCAGAAGCTTCAAGTATTTGGCAGCTATAAGCATAGCTTTGGCAGCAAATATATTCATAGCGTTCCTTTTCTATGTTTTTCTGGATCTGGAGATACATCTTTATTCAATGGCCGGTATAACGGTGTCGCTGGGTATTATAATTGATACCTCTATTGTAATGGTGGCGCACTATGGCTATTATAAGAACAGAAAGGCATTTCTGGCTATTCTTGGTGCGCAGCTTACAAGTATAGGAGCTCTTTCCATTGTCTTCCTTCTTCCAGATGACCTTAAGGCCAATCTTGTAGATTTTGCAGCGGTAATCATCATCAATCTGGCAATTTCGCTTATAACTTCATACTTGCTGATACCTGCTCTGGTAGATACAATGCATGTAAGTGAAAGACAGAGTCTGTCGGGATTGAAAAATAAGAGAGCCATAATAAAATTCAACAGGATGTATGGCAAATTCATTCTTTTTGGCAAGAAATACAAGTGGGCGACATTTGTAATTGTGATATTGCTGTTTGGACTTCCGGTACAGAAGCTCCCTACAAGAATGGATTATTCCAAAGGTGCGGACAGTACACTTGTAAATATTTATAACAAGACTTTAGGCAGTCAGTTTTATGTGAGCAATATGAAAGATGTTGTGGAGAAGTGTTTGGGAGGTACAATGAGAATCTTCAACAAGCGCTCTGCAAGCAGTGGCCTGGGAAGATCTCCAGCCCGTCCGGTGCTCTCTATAAAATCATCGCTTCCCGACGGATGTACAATAGGACAGCTCAACGAGATTGTGTTGGGAATGGAGAATTACCTCTCCCAGTTTGCGGAGATTGATATGTTCAATACCTCCATTACAAGTTATAAGAATGCGAGTATTGATGTCTATTTCAAGAAGGATATAGAGAATTCCTATATTCCTCTGATGATAAAGAGTGAAATTATAGCCAAAGCTTCGGATTTTGGAGGTGCGAACTGGAGCATTACAGGTTTGGATGACCAGATGTTCAATAACCATATTGGCAATGGCTACAAGAATCAGAGAATCCAGCTGTATGGTTATAATTATGATGAGCTCTACAAATATTGTCAGATACTTGCCGAAAATCTCTCAAAAAACGGACGTGTGCGTGAACCGGGGATATACGGACAAGTAGGTTGGGGTGCTTCTCTCTCAATGTCTGAATATGTGATAGATTATGACAGACATAAACTTGCGTCGTATGAATTGTCGTTGAGGGATGCTTTCAATACACTTAAGGAGCAACTCTACAGTACCCAAGTGGCCTCTTATTATGATGAGAATGGCAATAAGATGGATATTCAGCTTGCATCAAAAAACAGGGATGTGTTTGATGTATGGAATCTTAAGAATGAGTATATTGCTGTTGGAACCAAGCAGTTGCGTTTTTCCGATATAGGCAAGATCAGTAAAGTTAATAGCGGTAATGACATTTATAGGGAAAACCAGCAGTATACACTTGTTGTGGCCTACGATTATGTTGGTACAACCGAGCAGGCCCGCCGTTTGCAGAAACGTGAGGTTAAAAAGATGAATGAAGAGATTCTTCCAATAGGTTATAAAGCCAAAGGTTCGGAAGATGGCGGTTGGGGTGGAAGAGCCGGCTTGAAGCAGGTTTCACTTATGTTGCTTGTAATTACAGTTATCTATTTTGTTTGTGCAGTTTTGTTTGAATCATTGCTGCTTCCGCTGGTAATTATAGGATTGATACCTGTTTCAATAATAGGAGTCTTTATAATCTTTGCCATAACAGGCTGCCGCTTTGACCAGGGAGGATTTGCATCATTGGTAATGTTGGCTGGAATTGTGGTAAATGCCGGAATATACATTGTAAATGAGTATAGAGGACAAATGGAGGAGAAGAAATACAGGGGTGCAAACTTATATATAAGGGCATTTAACCATAAGATTATACCTATCCTGCTTACTGTCCTTTCAACAGTATTGGGCCTTATACCATTCCTTATGGATGGCCCGGGAGAGGCGTTCTGATTTGCATTTGCAATAGGAACAATGGGCGGTTTGCTCTTCTCACTTATAGCACTTGTAGTATTTATGCCAATCTGGACTCCAATGCTCAAGAAGGGTGAAAAAATTTAAAGAGGTTGACCCTGCTTGATGTGACCCCCAAAAGTTGGAC
>JAFZFL010000072.1 GCA_017555925.1 Bacteroidales bacterium
AACATTCTTCCCCTTACAAAATTTGGCCTTATGCAAATAACCAGGCAGAGAGTAAGACCGGCTACAGAAATTAAAGTGAACGAAAAATGCCCAATGTGCAACGGAACGGGTGAAATATCATCTTCAATACTTGTAGATGAAGTTCTTGAAAGGCAATTGGCATATTACGTTAAAGAGAAATTTATAAAATCCTTCATTTTGGAGGTCAATCCTATTTTGGACGGATATTTGAACAGAGGTCTGTTCAGCAGTATAAGACGTAAATGGTGCAGCAAATATGGCTGTAAGATAAAAACCAGAATCAATACAGATTATACACTTCTGCAGGCCGTGTGGTACAATTCAGATGGAGAGAGAATAGATGAATAAAAGGGGCTGGTCGTTCTGAAAGACCAGCCCCTTTGTTTCTTCAATTAATGATAAGACTCTAAAACTTGGCCTCATCCATTTTTTTTGCAATCTCTACGGTGCATAGATTGCCAATGCTTCCCTTATGGGTATGGTTGAGCTTTTCTACCGACGGCAATCCGCCTTCAAATCCGGAGTAGTGGAATTTGCCTTCGTTCGCTTCAATTCCAACACTCTTGTAGGCCTCTCTAAACGGCATTCCCTCAAGAACACGCTTGTTTACCTCTTCTACTGTAAACATATACTCATACTTTTTCTCCTCTACAATACCATCCTTGACAATAATGTTTTCGAGCATATATTTAGCCATGAAGAGACATTTGTGCATAGTCTCAAGACCTGGGAACAGAACATCTTTAAGAAGCTGGTAATCTCTATGGTAACCATGAGCCATATTTGTAGTCATGAGTGCAATCTCATTCTGAAGGCTCTGTATTCTGTTGCAGTTGCCTCTCAATATCTCCCAAACATCAGGGTTTTTCTTATGAGGCATTATGCTTGAGCCTGTAGTAAGTTCGTCGGGGAATGTGATGAACCCAAAATTAGGACACATATACATGCAGCAGTCTGCAGCAAATTTGTTTAATGTAAGGGCCAATTGTCCAAGAGCTGCAGCAACTGCCTTCTCGCTTTTGCCTCTACTCAATTGGGCTGCAACAGAGTTATAGTTCATACATTTGAATCCGAGCAGCTCCGTTGTCATATCTCTGTCCAATGGAAAAGAGCTGCCATATCCGGCGGCAGAACCAAGTGGGTTCTGGTTCACTACATTGTAAGCCCCCTTAAGCATGTGCATATCATCAATAAGAGCCTCGGCATATGCACCAAACCACATTCCAAATGATGATGGCATTGCTATTTGGGCGTGTGTATAGCCGGGAAGCAATATGTTTTTATATTTTTCACTCAAAGACTGCAACTCCTCAAATAGAGCCATAACTTCATCTCTAATGATCTCAAGCTCCTCTCTCAAAAAGAGTTTCAAATCAACAAGAACCTGGTCATTTCTTGATCTTCCGGAGTGAATCTTCTTTCCAATCTCTCCCAATCTGTTGGTCAAAAGAAACTCTACCTGGGAGTGTATATCCTCCACATCGTCTCCCAATTTGAAATCACCTCTCCCAATCTCGTCCAAAATGAGATCAAGCCCCTTTTGCAGCTCCTCCTCTTCACTCTTCTCCAACAGACCTATACTGCTCAACATCTTAATATGGGCCTTAGAGCCTATAACATCAAATTTGGCTAATCTCATGTCAAGAACTCTGTCGTTACCAACAGTAAAAGAATCAACCAGTTGGGTAGATTGTACACCCTTACTCCATAATTTGCTCATATCTTAATTATTTCAATTGTTTTCCACTATTATTTCATCAATCTTTTCTATAAAATTGATGTATAACGCAATTCCGGCAGCTATTTCATCAATTTTAATATACTCATCTGCCTTGTGGCTTCTTGCCGAGTCTCCAGGACCAATCTTTATTGCGGGAATATTCAATTTCATCCAGTCGGAGGTGGTAGGGGAGACAAATTTTCCAATACCTGTCATATCTGCAGCCTTCATAAGAGGATGTCCTATTGGTGTGGCAGATGATCTGTTCTTAAGGTTTCTTGCCTCAAGTCTGCTTTCCACTTGGCTCTGCAGCAGCTCCATAATCTCCGGATTGCTGTATTGTTCGGTTGGGCGTATATCTATTACGTAGCTGCAACTGTCGGGAACAACATTGTGGGCTGTTCCTGCATTTATTTGTGTGATAGTTAGTTTTACATTCCCCATAATGGGTGATACCTTCTCAAAATTGTAATTTTTAAGAGTTTCAATATCTGCAATTGCCTTATAAATTGCATTTACACCCTCGTTGCGGGCTGCGTGTCCGCTTACTCCTTCTGCTACAGCATCAATTACAAGCAATCCGCGCTCTGCAATGGCAGCCTTCAGTGATGTGGGTTCTCCTACTATTGCAAAATCAACCTTAAGGCCTTCAGGCAATGAATTTGTGCCTCTGTCCGAAAGAGTCTCCATTGCGTATGCAATTCCCCCTGCGCCTGAACGCTCCTCTTCTGCACTTAGCAATAAAACGACATTGATATTCCTTGTTTCAATGTTCAAGAATGTCTGTATGAGGCTTACAACGCATCCGCCGTCATCATTGCTGCCCAATCCATATATTGCCCCATCCTTTTCAATTCCTCCGTAAGGGTCAACAGTATAGCTTCCGGCTGCTTTTACGGTATCAATATGCGCGTTGAGCATGAGAG
>JAFZFL010000073.1 GCA_017555925.1 Bacteroidales bacterium
CAAGTATAGATAAAACTCAATTGACCTGAGTTCATAAGGGTTCTCAATAGGGGTATCAACATTATCTGTAAGGTGATAATTCTCAATACATTTGTCAAAAATCTGATTACTTAGTTGGCTGAATTTCATATCTGTTGTTTTTTATTTGTTTCTGTTTATCAAGTTGTTGGCGTAAGTGATAAGCTGCTCTTTCTGCGCTGCATTAAGTTCCAGCTGGTCAACAATTGCAAGGGCCTTTTTATGATATTGCGCAATTGCCTCCTCCGCAGCCTCTTTTATTCCTGCTTCAATATAAAGCTGTTGCATACCTCCAATCTTCTCCGCAGCATTCTCTTCAGTTAGAGAAAGAAGGTAGTTGAGCCTCTCTTTCATAGCACCGTTTGTGCGTTTGAATGACTCAACAAGCAACCAGGTTTTCTTATTGTTCATAATGTCTCCGCCAATATTCTTGCCAAAAATATTGCTCTGTCCGAATGTGTCAAAATAGTCATCCTGAATCTGGAATGCAATACCAAGGGTATAGGCAAAGTCATAAAGGGCATTGGCCGTTCTGGCATCTGCTCCTGCAATTATAGCTCCCATTTTTGCAGAGCAGGCAATGAGTACCGCCGTTTTAAGGCCAATCATGGAGATATAGTCATCCATAGTAATGAAGGGGAGATGTTCAAAATTCATATCATATTGTTGACCTTCACATACCTGAGCAGCTGTCTTTGTAAAGAGGGCAAGTACCTCCTGCAGTTTGTCGGCAGGGCATCCCGCAAGAAGTTCGTATGACATTATTGACATTACGTCTCCCGACAGGATTGCTATGTTGTTATTCCATTTTTTATGTACAGTGGGTTGGCCACGGCGAATATCTGCCTTATCCATAATGTCGTCATGAATAAGAGTGAATCCATGGAACACCTCCAGAGCCATTGCAGGATTGAGGATAGATTTCTCTACTCTGTCGGAGAAGAGATTGTATGTCATCAGACAGGTTACAGGTCTCAGACGTTTCCCTCCTATGGAAATCATATATCCTAACGGATTATACAAATCTGATGGTTCCCTGTTGACATTTAGGGCCGACAGGCCTTTGGTTACAATGTCTTTAAGCTCTTGAAGGGTATACATTTTCTCTAAAATTGCTAATATTCATCTTACAAAAGTAATGATTTTTGTACAATTTTGTATATTCGCGGTTATGGAAAAAATGAAAACAGGAACAGCTGTTGTTGTCAAGCATACGGGAAGCCACTATATGCTCTCAAAATTGCCAGAGTGGGATCTCTTTCCGGCGGTAATAAAAGGCAAACTGAGATTGAAAGGGTCAACTTCCACCAACCCTATTGCGGTAGGTGATATTGTGGAGTATGATGCCGCTGGAGCAAATGGGCCGGCAACAATCAAGGGAATAGTGCCACGCAGGAATTGTATAGTGCGCAAATCTACAAATCTGAGCAGACAATCCCATGTGATTGCCGCCAATATTGATATGGCATTTCTTATAGCAACGGTTGATTTTCCTCAGGTAAAGCTTCAGTTCATAGACAGATTTCTTGTTACGTGTGAGGCCTATAACGTGCCTGTTACCATACTCCTCAACAAGATGGATCTTTATGAAGAGCACTCCATGCAGATGGTTGAGGCTTTCAAGGCAATATACAGCGGGGCAGGTTATGATATAATAGAGACCTCCGTAGAGAGCGGATTGGGTATAGATATGGTTAAGGAGGCGTGTAAAGATAAGGTAGTGCTCTTTTCAGGGCAATCTGGTGTGGGAAAATCATCAATAATATCAGCTCTTGATCCAAATCTCAATTTGAAGATTGGAGAAATATCGGCATATCATCTTCAAGGCAAGCATACAACAACATTTTACGAGATGCACAAACTTGAGTCGGGCGGTTTTGTGGTAGACACTCCGGGTATAAGGGGATTTGGTCTGGTTGATGTAAAACCGGAGGAGTTGAGTACATATTTTCCGGAAATGCTGCGTATAGAAGACAATTGCAGATTTGTGCCATGTACCCATACGCATGAACCGGGATGTGCTGTAAAGGATGGAGTTGAGGCCGGCATTATATCGGTTGAGAGATATGAGTCATATCTTGGCATGCTGGATGAAGAGGGCAAATACAGATAGTTGCGGATTCTTGCTTGTATCAAATGAATAGACAGATCTTGAAATTGGCAGTGCCAAGCATTTTTGCAAACATTACTGTTCCTTTGGTGGGAATGGTAGATGTGGCTATAGCAGGCAGGCTTGGTGATGCTGCACTTATTGGAGCAGTGGCAGTTGCCTCCATGCTTTTTGATTTGCTCTATTGGAATATGGGATTCCTGAGGGTAGGAACAAGCGGAATGGTTGCGCAAGCTTTTGGCAGGGGCGATTTTGCAGAAGCCATGAGGGTGTTTGTTCAAGGTATAATGACCTCGCTTGTTATAACCGTTATAATCTGGTCAATACAATACCTCTATGTAGATCTGGCTTTTAAATTCATAGAGGCCTCTCCTCAAGTTGAAGAGTTGGCGCGCAGTTACTATTTCATACGTATATGGGCAGCCCCAGCAACCTTATCTTTGTATGTGTTCAAAGGGTTTTTTATTGGAATGCAGAATGCCGTGCAACCAATGGCTGTTGATGTTACCATCAATCTTACTAATCTGGCGGCAAGCCTCTTCTTCTCCCTGTATGCAGGTATGGGATTCAACGGAATAGCATTGGGAACAGTCGTGGCTCAATATACAGGATTTTTCCTGAGCGTTGTCTTTATGGTTGTTGGATACCGTAAATACTTCAATCTTATAAAGTTTAAGGAGAGCATGGCTCTGGCAAGCATCAAGAAATTCTTTGTACTCAATTCCAATCTGTTCATACGCTCAATCTGTTTCTTGTTCATATATACAGGCTTTACATCGCTCTCGGCACAATATGGAGATGTTCTCCTTGCTGTATGTACCATTATAATGAAGCTTATGATGCTCTTCTCCTATTTTGTAGATGGTTTTGCCTATGCAGGAGAGGCTCTTGCAGGACGTTATATAGGAGCGCGGGATAAAGGCTCCCTGGTAAAGTCGGTAAAGGTTATTTTTATCTGGAGTCTGTCAATAGGAGTAGTCTCTACCCTCATATATATGTTTGCAGGAGAGCCTATGATCCGCATGCTTACAGACAATCCCCAGGTGATAGAGGCTGCCGGACCATTCATGATATGGCTACTTGCAATGCCAATAGTGAGTTGTGCCGCCTTTACTTGGGATGGCATATTTATAGGGGCTACGGCATCTGTGCCAATACGCAACTCAATGATATATGCCGCTATTATATTCTATATCTGTTATTTTGCGCTCAAAGGGGCAATAGGTGTACAAGCATTATGGGTTGCATATATGGCCCATCTCGTTGTAAGGACAATCTATCTTACCCTTACTGCAAAAAAAGCAGTTTTCCAATTTTAATTGCAATTATATATAAAAAGAGTTTTTTGAGCAGTAAATTTTCGTATCTTTAACATTTGTAATAAAAATGTATAAGTATGAAAAGATTTCTTTTGCTCTTTTTTCTGGTAGTGCCGTTCCTTGCAGCAGCAAATACCCTCTATTTCCCTTATAATCCATCTTTGTCTCCCGACGGAAAAACAATATACTTTTCTTACGATGGAGATATTTTTAAAGTACCTGCCGAAGGCGGACTTGCAATGCGTTTCGTCTCTTTAGGTGCAGTTGAAACAATGCCTAAAGTCTCCCCCGATGGCAAATGGATTGCATTTGCATCCAACATTCAAGGGAACAATGATGTTTACGTAGTGCCTGTTGAGGGTGGTGATGTGCGCAGACTTACCTGGCATGACGGAAACGACACCCCAAGCGGCTGGAGTGCAGACTCAAAAACAATATTCTTTGAAACCAACAGGGTAAATGACAAGACAACATACAGCGTATCGGTAAATGGAGGTACTCCTGTAAGAATGTTTGAAAACTACTTCAATACTATTGTCAATGTTGCCCAAAATCCAAAAACAGGTGAGATATACTTTAATGAGTCAACAGAGAGCTTGAGCTTCCCAACCCGTAAAGGCTATGTTGGCGACAATAACTCCAATATCAAATCCTGGAATGCTTCCAAGAAGGAGTATAAAGAGCTTACAACATATAATGGCAAGGATGCTTGGCCAATGGTTGACAAGAATGGTAACCTTTATTATGTGACTGACAGGTTCAATAGAGAGTCAAATATAGCAAAGTATACAAAGGCAGGAGAGTGTGAGCAGCTTACATCTTTTGACAAATCTGTACAATATCCATCAATCAGCTATAATGGTGAGAAGATAGCATTTATATTGGAGTACAAAATTCACCTTTTGGATGTAAAGAGTGGAAAGGTGTCGCAACCGCAAATAACAATTGCAGACAACAATGTGACAGTAGATCGCAGTTTTGCAGATATGGCCCCAACAAATGCAGCAGTCTCGCCTGACGGCAAGAAGTTTTCGCTTGTCATAAGGGGTATGCTGTATGTTAGTGATGCCAGAGGCAAATATCAGTTCTGTCTGAATACACCAATGAATGAGAGAGTGGATGAGACTGTCTGGGCAAAAGACAACAATACAATCTACTACACAAGAACCAACAAGGGTTTTACCAATATCTATAAGATTAAGGCTGACGGATCGGCTCCTGAGCAACTTGTATATGCCGCAGATTGCAATATCAAGAATCTTACTGCTTCACATAAAAGAGATAAGATTGCCTTTATGCGCGGCAATCATAATCTGATGGTACTCAATACAGCAACAGATGCTGTCGAGAAGATTGCAGATGCCCAGTTCTGGTCATATGCAAGCTATAACCTTGATTTTTCACCGGATGACAACTATCTTGCATTTGAAGCGGTAAATCTTTTTGAAGGCGAAATCTATATCTACTCATTCAAGGAGAAGAAACTTCATAATCTTACAAACTCTGCTTGTCCGGAGGGAAATCCACGTTTCTCTCCAGATGGCAAATATCTCTTTATTCTTGCAGATTTTTATGGAAGCAGTTTCCCAAGAATGGGCGGAACTCCACACTTGTACAAGATTCCGTTGGATAGATATAATGTAACTCCTTTTGAATCTGATATATATGATGAATTGTTTGCCAAAGTGGATGAGCCTGAACAGAAAGACGCAAAGGCTTCAGCTTCAAAGAAAGATGGCAAAACCGCCGATGTAAATAAAGAGAATGCAAAGAAAGAGAAGGATAATGAGGTTAAGATAAACTTTGATGATATTCTTAGAAGAGCCATTCAGGTTGAGACAAATGTAAGGGATGTATATACCTTCAAGAGCAAAGACAAATCTTGGCTTATCTATTTGGCAAAAGGTAAATTTATGAGCCTTGAATTGTCGGATCCATTTGCTAAGGCAAAAGAGATTAAGGATATTAAGAGAGGTATGTTTATCTTCTCCGACAATGATGCATATCTGTTTGGCGGTGCAGATTTGACAAAAGTTGATTTGTCAAACGGTAGGACTACCAAAGTGACAGTAAAGAAATCTGTAGAAAAAGATGTGAAGGATGAGTTTGAGCAGATGTTCTACGAAACTTGGGGAGTGCTTGACCAGAACTTTTATGATGTGAATTTCCACGGGGTTGACTGGAAAGCGATAAGAGATTACTATGCGTCATTCCTTCCATATGTAAGAAGCCGTACAAATCTTTCAACTCTGATGACCGATATGTTGGGTGAGTTGAACTCTTCACACTTGGGATTCCGTACAGGTGGAAATGATGTGGAGGCGCCTTTGACAAAGACATATTCTATGCAGACCGGAATTGTTTGGGACAATGCAAAACCTTATTCAATTGACCGAGTTCTTACAGACTCTCCAGCAAATACAGTTGAAGCGGGTTTGCAGAGAGGAGATGTTCTTGTTGCAGTAAATGGCGAAAGAGTTAATCCTGCATCAAACAGAGAGTCATATTTTGCTACAACTGTTATAGTGCCTGAAATGAAACTTACCTTTAGCCGTGGAGGTAAAGAGTTTGATGTTAAGGTTCATACAGTCTCTTATAGAGATGTTAAAAATTGGATGTACAACGAGTGGGAAGATGTGAACAGGGCATTGGTAGACAAGTTGGGTAAGGGCAAAATCCTTTATACACACATGAGAGATATGGTTGATGGTGAACTTAATGAGTTCTTGAAAGATATGCATACAAGAATTGTAGGCAAAGAGGCAATCATACTTGACTTGCGTTACAATAATGGAGGAAATGTCCATAAGGAGGTTCTCGATTTCTTGGCTCAGAAGGCTCATTATCATTGGGGTTTCAGAGACTTCTCAAAAAATTCACATCCAAATGTAACACCTGGCGATATGCCGGTAATAGCATTGGTAAACGAGCGCAGTTTGAGTGATGCTGAGGTTACATCAAATGGTATTCAGACCCTTGGTCTTGCTACAATAGTTGGAACCGAAACATACCGTTGGATTATATTTACTACAGGTACCAGAATGGTTGACGGATCTATTGTAAGATTACCTGCATGGGGCTGTAACTCGTTGGATGGTAAAGATTTGGAGATTACCGGTGTTAAACCTGACATCTATGTGAAGAATACATTTGAAGATAGGATTAAAGGTAGAGATCCTCAGTTGGAGAGAGCTGTTGAGGAGGCTTTGAAGCAGTTGAAGCAGAGATAATTCATATTAATTGTAATAATTGCGCCAAGCTAATAACTATAAAACTATGAAACGCGATCTGAAATATTTGCAATTGTTGGCCAAGAGTTTTCCTACAATTCAGGCAGCAAGTACTGAAATTATAAACCTGGAAGCCATTCTTAATCTCCCTAAGGGCACAGAGCATTATGTAACAGATCTTCATGGAGAGCATGAGGCTTTCCAACATGTTCTGAGAAATGCTTCGGGAACAATAAAAAGAAAGGTTGAGGAGATTTTCGGCCATACTCTCAGAGATTCCGAAAAGAGAGATTTGTGTACATTAATCTATTATCCTGAGGGTAAATTAAAAATTGTAAAACAAGAAGAGTCCGACATAGATGAATGGTACAAAGTAGAGCTGATGAGGCTTGTAAGGGTGCTTTCCAATGTCTCGTCAAAATATACCCGGTCAAAGGTAAGAAAGGCTCTGCCTAAAGAGTATGCATATATTATTGAGGAGCTTATGCATGAATCAAAAGGTGAGGAGGCAAACAAACACCATTATATTATGGCCATTGTTGAAACCATTGTCTCTACCGGACGTGCAGACCACTTCATTACAGCTATATGTAAACTGATTCAGAGACTTACGATTGACTCGCTTCATATAATCGGCGATATTTATGATAGAGGCCCGGGTGCGCATATAATAATGGATACACTTTGTGAGTATCACGATTTTGACATCCAGTGGGGTAATCATGATCTTGTGTGGATGGGAGCAGCGGCCGGCAGCCCTGCCTGTGTTGCCAATGTGTTGAGAATGTGTTTCAGATATGCAAATCTTGTAACACTCGAAGAGGGATATGGCATTAACCTCATACCTTTTGCAACATATGTTATGGAGGCTTACAAGGATGACCCTTGTACAATATTCTATCCTAAGAACTCAGATGAGGGTCTGGTTGATCCAAAGCAGCTCAATCTTTGTGCAAAGATGCATAAGGCCATTACAATAATGCAGTTCAAGCTTGAGTATCAGATAATAAAAAGAAGGAAGGAGTTTGAAATGGATGACAGGAATCTTCTG
The DNA here is from genome assembly GCA_017555925.1 of Bacteroidales bacterium. Next base: position 7,729 of record JAFZFL010000073.1, read on the forward strand.
CATCTGATAGATTTTGAGAAGGGTACAGTAAGAATTGATGGAAAGGATTATGAATTGAGGGATAAACTCTTCCCTACAATTGATCCTAAAGATCCATATAAACTTACTCCTGAGGAGGAGGCCATTATCGAACAGCTGACAAGAAGCTTTACTTCAAGTGCAAATCTGGCCCGCCATATGGATTGTATGTATACTCATGGTGCGTTGTATCTGGCAAGGAACAATAATCTCATGTATCATGGTTCTGTGCCATTGAATGAGGATGGCTCATTCAAGTCATTGACAATAAACGGCAAGGCTTATGCTGGTAAGGAACTCTTTGACAGGGTAGACCAACTTGTGCGCAATGCATATTATAATGAGCAGAACTCGGCGAGCAAACTTTATGGCCAGGACTTTATATGGTATTTGTGGTGCGGTCCTGTTTCTCCTCCGTTTGATAAGAACAGAATGGCAACATTTGAACGTTATCTCTTGACAGACAAAGAGGTGCAGAGAGAGGACAAGGGAAACTATTATGTGCTTAAAAACAGAAGGGAGATTTGTGAGATGATTCTGCGCGAGTTTGGCATTGAAGATACTGAACATGCCCATATCATAAATGGCCATATACCGGTTAAGACAATAAAGGGTGAAAATCCTATTAAAGCGGAGGGAAAATTGCTTGTTATTGATGGCGGTTATTCCAAGGCATACCAGAAGGAGACTGGTATTGGAGGATATACATTGGTGTATAACTCCTATGGTTTGAAATTGGTACAGCATGAACCATTTGAGTCGAGACAGAAGGCTATTGAGCAGGGAATAGACATTATTTCTGAGACCAAGGTAGTTGAGCATCTCGACAAGAGGATTCTTGTTAGAAATACAGACAACGGCAAAAAGCTTCAGGAGCAGATAGAGGATCTGAAGGAGTTGCTGGTGGCGTACAGGAAGGGTATTATAAGGTAGGTATATTCAAAATATTGACTATTTTTGCCGTCGGAAATAAAAATTATAATATGAATTGGTTTGAATCTCTATTTTTTGGAAATACAATAGCCCATGCGGTTCTTATTCTCTCTCTGGTTGTAACTATTGGAGTTCTTCTTGGGAGAATAAAATTTGGAGGAGTCTCTTTGGGGGTTACCTGGGTACTCTTTGTAGGTATATTGTTTGGCCATTTCAAGATGGGAATAGATGATACAATCATTCAGTTTGTGAAGGAGTTCGGCCTTATTTTATTTGTCTTTTCAGTTGGTTTGCAGGTTGGCCCAGGTTTCTTCTCATCATTCAAGAAAGGAGGTATAACATTAAATGTGCTGGCTGCAATTATAGTGTTGTTAAGCTGCGCCGTTGCATATATCATACATCTTGTAAGCGGTCTGAATATGGTTACCATGGTGGGTGTGCTTTTTGGTGCGGTAACAAATACTCCGGGTCTTGGAGCGGCCCAGCAGACTTATGCCGATGCAACAGGGTCTGTTGATCCCTCAATAGCAATGGGTTATGCAATGGCATATCCTCTTGGTGTGGTGTTCATCACTTTATCTATAGTTGCAATAAAGTTCCTTTTTGGAATGAAGATAGAGAGAGAGAATGAGCAGGCTAAAGCGGAGGAGTCTGATAATGCAAAGGCTGCTACAAAAATATCTGTCGGTGTAAAGAATGAGGCTATCGTAGGCAAAACCATAGAGCAGGTGCATGAGTTGTTTGACAAGGATTATGTTGTAAGCCGTTTATGTCGTGCAGATGGCAAGATTGTTATACCAACCGGCAAGACAGTTGTTATGGGTGGTGACAAGTTGCTCATAATTACAGATGATCTGAATAGGGATTCCATAGCAGCATTTATAGGTGAAGTGTTGGATATGGATTCTAAGGAGTGGTATGAACTCGACCAGCAGTTGGTGAGCCGTAAGATAGTCATTACAAAGGAGAAGGTTAGCGGAAAGACTTTGGGACAGTTGAATGTGCGGGCTCTCTTTGGTGTTAATGTTACCAGAGTCACACGTGCCGGCGTAGATCTTGTTGCTGCAAGTGATTTGCAGCTTCAATTTGGAGACAGAGTGAAGGTTGTGGGTTCTGAAGAGAATATAGAGGCTCTTGCGAGGGTCCTTGGTAACTCTGCAAAAGATTTGAGGCATCCTAATCTGATGGGAATATTCTTGGGTATTGCAGTGGGTGTCATTTTCGGCTCTATCCCATTCGCTATTCCGGGAATGCCTCAAGCTGTAAAACTTGGTCTTGCCGGAGGTCCGCTTATTATAGCCATTCTTATAAGCAGCTTCGGATATAAATTTAAGGTGGTTACCTATACAACCCAGAGTGCAAACATGATGTTGAGAGAGGTTGGCATCTCGTTATTCCTTGCAGCCGTAGGTTTGAGTGCGGGAGAAGGATTTATAGATACAATCATAAATGGTGGAGGTTACCTTTGGGTAATATATGGAGTTATAATAACAGTTGTGCCTCTGCTCATAGGTGCTGCAATCGGCAGGTTCGGCTGGAAACTCAACTATTACACGCTAATGGGTGTTATGGCTGCAAGCTGTACAAACCCGTCTGCTTTGGCATACTCCAATTCTGTTTCGCCAAATAACAGACAGGCTATCTCTTATGCAACCGTATATCCTTTGTGTATGTTCTTGAGGGTGCTTACAGCGCAGCTTATGATGCTTATTGCACTTTAGCGGAAGATTTCCGCTATCATACAGCGGGCAGAGCCTCCTCCATTCTTCTCAATGCAATCAAGGTCGGGAGCAACAATGGTTGCGTAGTTTTGCAGCAGGTACAATTGCTCGCTGTCGAGAGACTCTTTTGCTGTTTTGGACATTATTATTACCGGTTTTGCCTTTCCATTGGCATCTTTGCCTCGCAGTTCAAGCATGTTGCCGGCAAATGATTCCATCTGTTCAAGACTTATCTCAAATATCTCCTTGCCGTTCTCCTCAAGAATCTCAATAAGAGTCATACGCTCTTCAATATCTGCTATGGAGTCGAGGCAGACTATTGCATATTTGCTTCCAACGCACATCATTACATTTGTGTGATATATTGGAGTGCCATTTGCATCGTTGGCCTCAAATACGTAATAATCATATCCTAAAGAGTCTGCCCATTCTTCAAGTACATCTTCATCTGTACGTGGCGACAAGCAGGCGTATGCAATTTTGTTCTCCCTGTCAAGAATAAGACTTCCTGTACCTTCAAGAAATGCATTCTCTTTCTCTTTTACGGTAAGGTCTATAACTTTGAATCCGTTTTTATAAAACTGTTCAAGCTTTGGAAGCACATTTTTGCTTCGCTCTTCTCTTCTGTTTTGTGCATACATCGGATAGAGTACAACTGCTGGCTTTTCGGAGTCAGTTGCATCCTCTTCATCTTCAAACTCCAGTGCAGAGTGGGTAGAGAACCAGTTGTTGGGAAAGATTGAATCTGGAGTGTGCGGTACAGGTGTGTCTTCTGCAACAATAACATTTACACCTGCCTCTTCAAGCAGTTTTACATAGTTGTCAAACTCTTCCAAAGCCTTCTGTTGTGCCCCTTCATTATGACCTGTCTGTTGGAAGGCGTTGTTGCCTGCAGTCTGCTCATTGAAGCCGAATGCTACAGGTCTTACCATTAATACGGTATCTGTAAAGTAGTGTTTCATTTTATTATTCCAATGATTTTATGGATTCTTTGATAATCTCTATTGCTTCCCTCAATTGCTCTTCTGTTATTACCAATGGAGGAGCAAACCTTATAATATGTTTATGCGTCGGTTTTGCCAAAAGTCCCTTTTCTGCCATTTTCAAGCATACATCCCATGCCTCCTTGCCATTATGTGGTTTTATCACTATAGCATTGAGCAGGCCTTTGCCCCTTATGAGTTCAATAAACGGTGATGATATTTTGCCCATCTCCTCCCTGAATATCTTACCCAGACGTTCTGCATTTTCTGTAAGATTCTCCTCTTTTACCACAGATAGGGCGGCTACTGCAACTTTACAAGCCAATGGGAAGCCCCCGTATGTGGAGCCATGTTCGCCAGGTTTGATTGTAAGCATTATATCATCATCTGCAAGGCAGGCGGAAACCGGAAGAACACCACCGGAGATGGCTTTGCCAAGTATAACAATGTCTGGTCTTATCTCTTCATGGTCACAGCACAGCATTTTTCCTGTGCGGGCAATTCCTGTCTGGACTTCATCGGCAACAAACAGCACATTGTGCTGTTTGCACAAATTGTAGCACTCCTTCAAATAACCCTCATCCGGCACAAAAACTCCTGCCTCACCCTGGATAGGTTCAACAAGGAATGCAGCGGTCTGTTTTCCGCACTCTTTGAGTACCGCCTCAAGAGCTTTTGGGTTGTTGTAAGGAATCTTTACGAATCCTGGAGTGAACGGACCATACTGGGAGTAAGAGTCAGGATCACAACTCATTGATACAATAGATATAGTCCGGCCATGGAAGTTTCCGTTGCAGCATATTATTATTGCCTGGTCTTCTGGTATGCCCTTTTTTACATAGCCCCAACGGCGTGCAAGTTTTAGAGCTGTCTCTACTGCCTCTGCTCCAGAGTTCATTGGAAGCATCTTGTCATACCCGAAAAAGTTTGAAACAAACTCTTCATATGGGCCGAGACAATCATTGTAGAAGGCTCTTGAGGTTAGGCATAGCGTATTGGCCTGGTCGCACAAAGCTCTGATTATCTTTGGATGGCAGTGGCCCTGATTTACGGCTGAGTAGGCAGAGAGAAAGTCAAAATATCTCTTTCCGTCAACATCCCACACAAAGGCTCCCTCGCCCTTTGAAAGTACAACAGGAAGCGGATGGTAATTATGAGCTCCATACTTCTCTTCCTGTTCTATGTATTTTTGTGCATTTGCTGTAATCAGGCAGTTGTGAGTTTCCATAATTGATACGTTTGGAGTTATACATTCTGTTGCTTGTTTGCCTCAATTATGAGACGCCTCCAAAGTTAGCAAAAATATTCTCAAATTAGCATTGGAGTGTAATAAATGCTATCTTTGCGCTCCCCAGATATTACCTATATATTGTTAAGAAGTTTTTATTATGAGACATCTTTCGTTTTTTATTATTCTATGCCTGTCTGTTACGGCTTGCACCGATAATGCGTATGATTTGTCCAAACTGGATACCGATGAAAATTCAGTGGTTGTTATAGGCAATGACAACAGCGAATTCAGAATGCCTTTGGCAACAATCAGATTTACCGTAGAGCGTTTTATAATGGCAGGGCAGAAAGAAGAGGTATCCATTGACGAATTTATGAAAAAAGTGGATATATGGAGACCATCAAATCTTCCCGACAACAGAGACTTTATTGAGTTGGGCAGATTGATGGAGGATTCAGATTATATGAATTCCATTATTACAGCTCTGGTTGATGAGATGAATTCAAATCAGCAGAAGCGTGAAGAGGTTTGTAACCTTATAGCAAAAGATTACAGGGGAGATCTGCTTGATTTGCTTGAAGGTAAAATTCCAGACCAGATACTCTCTCCAATTTATAACCTCACAGATGAGGAGGCCGGCAATATACTTGCTACATTGTATGTTACATTCAATGATGCGGTAA
>JAFZFL010000074.1 GCA_017555925.1 Bacteroidales bacterium
AAGTATATACGCTACTACAATAATGATCGAATCAAACTGAGGCTAAATGGAAAAAGCCCGGTACAATACCGAGCTTTATTCCAATCTAAGAGCGCCTCTTAATAATGTTAAACCGTCCAACTTTTGGGGGTCACATCAGAAACTGTCGGGGTTAATCTCAAAATAGCACTTATCTCTCTTTTCTCTTTTAGAAGTTCACCCTTACAGCTGTCTGTATTCTTGTGTTCTGCCGGAATGTCCCGTCCATATTCTCCCTGTCTCCCCAAATATACTCAATACCAGTCCTGACAGATGGAGTAAGATTATAAAATATATTGGCTGCCACATATTGCGCACTCTTGTAGGAGCTGCCGGCTTCAGTTTCAGGCAAATCGAGCTGCACCCTGCTATATGTGGCAGAGGTGAACATCCTTGAATTCACATTCCACTGCAATCCAGCATAAAAACCCCAAGTTTTTGGCATTGTCAATTTGCCCAAATTTGTTATATCCTCACTTGCCCCTTCGAACAATATCTTCGCTCCTGCCGGAACCATATCATAACCATAACCTTGTATATCCTGTATATAACTTGCTATTCCCTTTCCATAAACACCCTGATAATACATTGTCACACTCCTATATAGAGGAATGGCGCCACTGGCTTTTATTCCATAACCCAATTCAGTTCTTGTTCCGGTGAGTTCATCTTCATACATCATACTTCTGAGAAGACCACTCATTCTCAACCATCCATTACCTTCATTCCAACTGTATTGCAAATAAAACGGCACATCAGGCAAACGTTGGTTTATTGAATATGAACCTCTGCCGTATGTTGCGTCAACCACAGGCAATTCCAGACCTACACCAACTTTCCAATGTTTATTGAACTCATGCTGATAATCCAGCACCGTATTGAAGAGGAAAGTCATTGAATTTGGGCCCTGCTGGTCTATAGTTGGTGCAGAAGCCGCTCCGTCCGTAAAAAGACTTGTATTATATCCCAACAAAAAGCCTCTGTATGTTATATATGCCGCCTTTAATGAAAAACCGTAATTGTTTCCTGTTCCAGAAAAGTTAAAGTTAATATAACCTCCTATCTGATCCTTTGTATGGGGGAGCGCAACAAAGTTGAAGAACATATTGGATGCTGCCGCACTCATTTGAAAGAGAGAGCTGTTTCCTTTGGGGGCAGCCATTGGGATGAGTGATGTTTCAAAACAATTGGCATTTGCTATAGGGTTTCCCAAATCATAACTGACAGAGGCTTTTATATAGCCACCAATGCCAAGATAAAATTTACGTTCCTTACCAATTATTGCAAAACGGGGCATATCCGGTGCATTGAAATAGTTTGGTGCATTCTCATAAAGCACCTTTACAATAAGTGTATCCCTATTTGCGTTCCCCACAATTTTATACTCCTCGGGGAACTGCTGAACACTGCCATTTTGAGCAACAGCATCATCTACGGCTGTAAATGATGCTGCTGTTACTATGGCAAGAGTAACGAATCCAAAATTAATCTTTTTCATACTCCTGATTTTACTGATACAATAATTTGACTCTAATTGTTATCTTCAATGACAACTACTCTATTGAGAGCCGCTCCATCAAATCTCTGATCGCTCGATCCTACAGCTTGAATACTCAATTGGGCAGGATTTACTCCAAACTTCTGGGTCAATGCCTCAAATACTGCATTTCCACGCTTCTCACTGAGCTGCTGGTTAAATTGAGGAGTACCTGTCTCTTTATCTGCCGATGCAAAAATTACATATTTTCTGTCGGGAACCTGTTTAATGGCATCTGCCACATATCCAAGGTTTATCATTGACTTGTCTGTAAGTTTTGCCTTTCCAATTTCAAAGAAGATTGCAAGATCCGGAAGAATTGCATGCACCTCTTTTACTACTTTAGGGGTTTGGGCTCTAACTGAGGCAAGTTCCTGGGCCAACGCCTCCCTTGCAGCCAATGCTTTTGAGAGTTTGCCCTCCAAATCATCTATGGCTTCAATGAACTCGCTGTTATCGTCAATGACAATCAGATCTGAAGCCCTCTGAAAAACTCTTGACGGAAAGTTATATGTAATACCAGCTGTTACCGAAGCCATACCTTCAAATGCCGAGCCTCTTGAGATAAAATCAAACCTTTGGTTTACAAGCATCAGCTTCATATCAATACTTATATCAACAGCATCTGACAACCTTAAATTATGCAACAGACCAACACTTCCTGCCATCTCATTCTTATCATCGTCATTTGCCCAAGAGCGAGCCCAACCAAATCCCACGTATGGTACAAAATCCCAGAAACGGTCACTTCTATAGCCGCTTATAGCATTTGAGATATTCCAGAGAAAATCTGCATGAAGGTTCATTACATTAAATTTCTCCTTATACATATTACCCGACACCAAGCCATCAGAATATGGAGTCTCACCATAAGACCAGCCTTTAGCCTGCAAGCCCGAATACTGCATACGCACTCCTACTGCAGGGGTAATCCATTTTCCCAAAGAGATATCAAGAGCTGGAGCCAGCCTCTTTCCAAAGGAGCCATAAGAGTCATTTTCACCCATATAAACCTGCACACCACCACCGGCAGAGATGAACCAGTTATCAAAGAACCTGTTTGTTACGTACGGTCCCCTCTTTGACTGTACATCAATAATTGTCTCAGTTTGTGCGTAAGAAAAAATTCCGCACAACATTACAATTGACAATAAAAATACTTTTTTCATAATATATAGTTTTAATTCAACTTTTATGAAAAACAGACAATTATTCTTTTTGTTTCCCGACAGATTGATTTTTTAAAAATATAGCCATTCTCCAAACATTAGGATAAATTGTTTGTTCTGTAGATGTTCATTAAAAAAACAAGATTATGAAGAGAATTTATTACCTATTTATTATGCTTTCAACAATTGTATTGGGAAGCATGCCCGCACTGGCACAAAATACTGACGGAGGACAAACTATGACTGCAAAAGAGGCCAGAAAAGCCGAAAGGGCCATACGCAGGAAGATTGTTGCCGAACAAAATGAGAAGATGTTTCAGACAGCACTTCAAGCCTTGAAGGAGCAATCATTTGTTGTAGAAGTAGACCAGTTGATATTTCCAAGAGGAATGACCAAGTTTGTCTCTTCAACGACCAACTTTGTATCAGTAAATGACGGAAATGCTGTCATACAGATTACAACAAGCAATTTCAATCCTGGGCCTAACGGCATTGGTGGAATTACTTTAGATGGCACTCCTTCAAATGTTACCATCAGTACCGACAAAAAGGGAATTGTATATTACAACTTTGTAGATCAAGGAATTGCCGTTTCAGCTACTGTTAATGTACAGATGATTCCGGGCAGCAACAGGGCTACTGTAACCATCTATCCTAACTTCAGCAACAATGTGCTCACCATGACAGGAACCATTGTCCCTTACGAAGATTCTACAATATATAAAGGTATGGCTATCTGACCTCCTCTATTGCATTGGACAACGGATACCACAAATATCCAGAAACCTTTGTATAACCCATATCCATAAGCAGTTGCATATAACGCTGTACCTGCTTATGGTATTTTTTATTATATGGGGTATACTCTCCGAACTTATAATCAACAACTATAGCCTCATTGCCATCTACAAGAACACGGTCTGGTCTCAACAATGACCCGTCGGGTTTTATTATTGTACACTCCTTCAACACATTGTACTTATCAGAGAACCAGCCTCTCTCTTCAACCGAAGCCAACATGCCCTCAACAAGACTCCTGTTCTCTTCATCCTCAATAATGGCCACATCTTGGATGTGGGTAATTGAAGCAAAAATATCATGCATCACAATACCCTTGTCACGCAGTGTGGTATCATCGCCTATTGAGCCGCTCTGCAAAGCTGTCTTCTGACGGCTCATATCCAATGGTGCAACAAACTGTACACCCGACTCCACAGCTTCATACCCCTCCAACTCCTTTACAGTTGGAGGCAGCATGGAGCCAATAGTGTACTCTTTTGTTACAAACTCCTCATCTCCAACAGTAACTGTTTTTAAAGAATGCTCTATATTCAGCTCCGGCACCCCTGTATCTACAAACTTGGACAACAGGTTTGAGACACTCTCCATTTTCATTCCGGCACTGGTAACCTGGGGTTCATCAGCCAAAATTATAAGCTCTTTCCTTGGTCTTGTAAAGGCAACATAAGCCAAATTCAAATTATCTATAAAGACTTCAAGTTTTTCCTGAAGATAATCTTCTGCAAATAGGGTATCCTTCAACTTGTTTGAATATCTTACCGGAAGAGGAGCATCATACCCAAGTTCCGCAGCCGCAGCCGTACTCCACAACAGAGGCTGTCGGTTTGACGGATAATCAAGCTTCTCGCTAAAGTATGGCAATATTACAACTTCAAAATCAAGTCCTTTGGATTTATGTACCGTCATAACATAAACACTAGTATGATCACTTTCAGTTTCAATATCAGGTTCCATATCTGTACGGTTAGTCGCAATCATTAAAGATAAAAACACATA
>JAFZFL010000075.1 GCA_017555925.1 Bacteroidales bacterium
GTCACCTGCAACCTCAATAGCGTCGAACGCAGCAATCATACCCAATACAGTACCCAAGAATCCAAGTGAAGGAGCTGTAGTGATGAACAATTGAATCCAAGAAAGACCGCTCTCAAGTTGGCTCATTTGAACGCCACCATAAGAAACAACAGCTTTCTCAACTACGTCTACACCCTCTTCTGCACGGCTAAGACCTTGGTAGAAAATGCTTGCAACTGGACCACGAGTGTTACGGCAAACATCTTTAGCAGCCTCAATACCACCATTTTGAAGAGCCTCCTCAACTTTAGCCAACAATTTAGAATTGTTAGTTGTAGCAAGGTTTAGATAAATGATTCTCTCAATTGAAAGAGCCAAACCGAAGATAAGACACAAAAGAACAGCGCCCATGAAACCAGCACCACCCTCAATAAATTTAGCTTTTAGTTGTTGGTACACAGGAACATCTGATTGGCCTGCTAGCAAATCAGCAGCAGCGTCTTGTGCGAAAAGATCTTGAGCAGCAAGTGCAATAAGGCCAAATGCTGCCAAAAACATGAAAGTTTTTTTCATAATTTTTTGAGTAATTAAAATATTAAACAATGTATTTAAATAGTTATAGTTATTTTATAGCTTGTTATAAAATATCGCGCAATTTACGTAAAATATTTTAAAATAATACAATTATATTGATATTTCTCCCTTTACACTCTTGGCCAGATACTCTCTAATACTCTCACAATCTTCATATTGACCCAATAAAAAAAATAATTTTGCAAGAGAGGCCTCAAATGTGCCGTCATAACCGCTTACAACCCCCTCTTTCTTAAGTGCCACGCCTGTTGCATAAGCATCCATATCTACGCTACCAGCCTGACACTGAGTAACATTAAGAACAATAATACCTTTTGCAACAGCTCTCTTTATGCTGTTTACAAACCAACTGCTTGTAGGCGCATTACCCGATCCGAACGTCTCAACTATCAAAGCTCTGATTCCTGGCGTATCAATTGCACTATCCACAACCTGTCTGGTAATGCCCGGATAAATTTTAAGCACTCCAACACGGGTGTCAAGCTCCTTATTTACCTTCAACGGCTTGCCCCATTCTTTAGGGTATCTTATAAAGGATGTATTATATTTGACATGTATGCCCACCTCTGCCAGAACCGGATAATTGGCAGAACGGAATGCCCTGAAGTTTTCTGCATTATACTTTGTTGTTCTGTTGCCCCTGTAGAGATAGCTGTCAAAATAGATGCAGACTTCCGGCACAATTGCCCTTCCTTTCGAATCCTGAGCCGCAGCAATCTCTATAGATGATATAAGATTCTCTTTTCCGTCTGTTCTCAACATACCTATCGGCAACTGGCTTCCGGTAAAGACCACGGGTTTCTCCAAATCATCCAGCATAAAGCTTAATGCAGATGCAGAGTAAGACATTGTATCTGTACCATGAAGCACTACAAATCCATCATACTTGCTGTAATTGAGCTGGATAATCTCCGCAAGTTCTACCCAGAACTCAGGAACAACATCAGATGAGTCTATTAACGGGTTGAACGAATATGAATCAATGGTACATCCGAACTTCTTGAGTTCGGGCACCTCCTCCTGAATCTGATTGAAATTGAACGGAACAAGAGCCAAAGTTTCCGGATCCTGTTTCATACCTATTGTACCTCCGGTATATATCAATAGAATAGACCTGTTTTTCATAACCAATCTTTTTATATATCAAACAACGCCTCAGCATTGGACGTAGTAATTTTGGCAACCTCCTCCAACATACACCCTTTTATCTGGGCAATCTTTTCTGCTATTATAGGAATGTATGCACTCTCATTCCTTTTTCCCCTATATGGCACAGGGGTAAGCCATGGCGAATCTGTTTCAAGCAAAATATCAGACAACGGAACTTTTTCAATAACCTTTGCAATTCCTGCATTCTTGTAAGTTACTACACCTCCTATCCCAATTTTTATATCACCATACTTCTTCAATCTGCAATAGGTTTCATAACTTCCCGAAAAGGCATGAAAAACTCCCCTTACATCGTTGAGCCCCAATTCATCAAGAACTTCAAAAACATGTTCAACAGCATCTCTCACATGCACTATTACAGGGAGTCCGTACTCTTTAGCCAAAATTATCTGTTCCCTGAATACAATTTTCTGCTCCTCTATAAACTCCTTGCTCCAATACCCGTCTACACCAATCTCTCCAACAGCCACATACCTACTGCCTCCGCTACCCCCATTACGCTCCTTAAGTTTGTCCTTTACAAATTCCAACTCATCTCTCCAATTTTCCGCAACCGATGTAGGATGAAGCCCTATCGCTTCATATATCACCCCATCATACCTGGCCGCCACGCTCCTCTGACGTTCAAAATTTGCGCTATCAATAGCAGGAAAAAGAGACTTTACCACACCTGCCGCCCTCATTCGCTGAACAGTTTCATCTATATCCTGATCAAAAGCCTCGTCATACAGATGGGCATGCGTATCTATATAATTGCATATTTCCATTAGGCTGCTCAAAAATTATTTGCACCTTAATTTATACCTCTGACACTGCGTAAGAACAATCGTACCCTCCAATTCCATTTCAAGCAAAAGTGCCGCAGCTTCATCAAAGGGTATTCCCACAAGATTACAGACACCATCTGTATCCAATGTCAAATTATTCTTTAAAGATAGTAATATTTTTTCCTTTTTATCACTTTGGAAAGAAAATAAATTTATATCACTTCCCCAATCGGGCACAACACATCTGCCGGCATTACATATTTGTGTTGCAGATTCCTTAGTATAAATCTGTGCAATATTCCTGGATATAAGATAATTACATCCAAATGAGTTAAAATCGCCCAATCTTCCAGGCACAGCATAGACATCTCTTCCGTAAGAGTTGGCAAACTCAACGGTACTCATTGAACCGCCCTTTATTCTTGTTTCAACTGCAATTGTAGATGCAGAGAGGCCTGCTATTATCCTGTTTCTCTTTATAAATTGCCACCGTCTCACATCTGTTCCATGCGGAAACTCCGTTATCACTCCCCCTTGTCTGACCATCTCCCTTGCTATCTCCCTATGACTTTTGGGATATATCAAATCAATGCCACAAGGCAAAACTCCAATTGTCTCCAACCCCATTTCAAGAGCCTTCCTATGAGCTGCTGTATCAATACCATAGGCCAGACCGCTCACAATCCTTATCCTATTTTCTGCCTCCATCCCCTGCTGTTCTGCCAGATCCGCAACTACTCTGGAGGTGGCTTGCCTGCCATAAGCAGATGCGAGTCTGGTTCCAACAACAGAGACATTACACCCGGTAGAAATGTCAGCACTCCCTATATAAAAAAGGACAGCAGGTGAGTCAGGACACTCCTTAAGCAAAGCAGGATACTCCTCACTCTTCACCGACAGCACCTTTACTCCCCTTGATTTTGCCCACTCAATCTCCCGACAGGCAGTTTCAAGGACCTCCCCATTCAGGAACTTCTCTTTAAGAGCTGTTCCATACCCTAAAATCGACTCAAGTTCATCCGGAGAGATAGAGAAGAGAGCCGGCAAATTTTCTACTGTATCTATAAGCTGTCGGGAAGCAAGCGGATTGTATTTAAAAATTTCTGCTATAGCATACATGTATACCAAATCATCCATAGGCACAAAAAAAAGGTTTGCCAAAGATACCTTCTGACAAACCTTCAAGCCGTTTTATACGGAAATTTATACGTTTATATGTTTTATCCGCATATTAGATAATCAACATTGCATCGCCATACGTTCCAAACGAGTAACCCTCTTTCAATGCGACATTGTAAGCATTCATCACATTATCAAAACCGCCAAATGCCGCAACCGACATCAACATTGTAGAAGATGGCAGATGGAAATTTGTCACAAGGGCATCTGGAATTGAGAACTCATACGGAGGGAAGATGAACTTGTTTGTCCAACCGTCAAATGGTTTTACCTCTTTTGTTGTGGTTACAGGAGTCTCCAATGCCCTGACCACAGTTATTCCTACTGCAAATACCTTATTGCCGGCACTCTTTGTTCCATTTATCTTCTTGGCAGTCTCTCCAGAGATAAACATCTGCTCAGAATCCATTTTATGTTTGGACAAATCCTCTACATCAACTGTACGGAAATGGCCCAATCCCATATGAAGTGTAAGGAACGCGCTCTCAACACCCTTTATCTCCATTCTCTTGAAGAGCTCACGGCTAAAATGCAAACCGGCAGCAGGAGTTGCAACTGCGCCCTCATTTTTAGCAAAAATTGTATGGAAACGCTCATAATCAATCTCTTCCGGAATAGTTCTTATCCATTTTGGCACAGGAATATTTCCTACACTGAAAAGGGTATTCTTAAACTCTTCGTATGAACCGTCATATAGGAATCTCAATGTTCTGCCTCTTGATGTGGTATTGTCAATAACCTCCGCGACCAATGAGTCATCCTCGCCAAAATAGAGTTTATTGCCTATTCTTATCTTTCTTGCAGGATCTACAAGCACATCCCATAGACGTTGTTCCTTGTTGAGCTCTCTCAAGAGGAAAACCTCAATATCCGCACCTGTTTTCTCTTTGTTTCCATTCAAACGGGCAGGGAAAACTTTTGTATCATTGAATACAAAAACATCTCCCTCATCTGTATATTGGATAATATCTTTAAAGAGTTTATGCTCAATTTCTCCGGTCTCTTTATGAAGAACCATTAATTTTGACTCATCCCTATATTTTGCAGGGTATTTTGCCACTTGCTCAATACTCAACGGAAAGTTGAATTGTGATAATTTCATACTATATTCTTGACAGTTAAAATTAGAAAAAGTATTCGTTATACGAAAAAAGCGGAAAATAGTTTCATTTTTCCGCTCTTTTTTTTTAATCTTTCAATATTTCTGTAACCTGCTCCATAGAGAGTGACTCAAATACTGTAAATCCCCCGGATGCGCTTCTGACCAGTCCTGTCAAATGGCCTCCACTATCCAATGCGGCTCCAATATCCCTGGCCAGCGAGCGTATGTAGGTACCCTTGCTGCATTTTACCCTTATCACAAGTTTTGGAAGGGTAAAATCCATAACTTCCAGACTATAGATTGTAATACGTGCAGGTTTCATTACAACCTCTTCACCGGCCCTTGCCTTTTCGTATGCTCTTGTTCCATCTATCAGCTTTGCAGAAAAAACGGGCGGTATCTGATCCTGCTCTCCCAACATGCTCTCCAATACTCTGTTTACATCCTCCAGAGTAATATGTTCATAAGGGTATACGGCATCTATCTCCTTCTCCAAATCGTAAGATGGAGTTGTTGCACCCAATGTTATCTCTGCAATATACTCCTTTTGTTGGGTCTGAAGAGCCTCAGCCTGTTTTGTAGCTTTGCCCAGACATATCAGCAACACTCCAGTTGCCAACGGGTCAAGCGTACCTGCATGGCCAACTTTTATATTTCTCTTCTTAAAGTGCTTCTGTGCAAGAAACTTTATTTTTCTTACAGCATCTGCAGAGGTCCACGTTAGAGGCTTGTCCAACGGAATAACCACTCCACCCTCATAATCATCTATGTTGTGTGAGAGCTTTTGTAACGTACTCTTCTGTATTACAGTTATATTCTCCATTTTTAGCAATCAATCTTCTCTACTCGTCTCTGATGTCTTCCACCTTCAAAATCAGTTGCAAGATAGGTCTTTACAATCTCCATTGCCAAATCTTGAGGTATAAAACGTGCAGGCAATGAGAGTACATTTGCATCATTATGCTGTCTTGCAAGCGCTGCAAGTTCTGTAGTCCAGCACAAAGCGGCTCTTACACCCTTATGCTTGTTAATTGTCATGCTTATACCGTTTCCTGAACCACAAATGGCAATACCGCAACAGAACTCACCATTCTGAACACCATCTGCAAGAGGATGAGCAACATCGGGATAATCCATACTGTCGGTAGAGTGTGTTCCAAAATCCTTAACCTCATAACCCATTTCAGCCAACATAGGCTTTAGAGCCTCTTTAAGTTCGTAGCCTGCATGATCAGCGGCCATTCCAATAATTTTTTTCATAAATATTTAAGTTTTTTGTTAGTTGTTCTTTTCCTCTTCAATTACTCTCTCAATCACATTGTCTACCCTGTTTATATATGGATAGAACGCATCATCATCAAGTGTTGAGTATCTTCCAAAAAGTCCTTTTATCTGAGTGACTATAAACTCTTTGGAACGTTGCCACTCCCCTGCCTTGGGCACAATGCCGTTAGCCTTGGCAAAAGCAAGGAAACCGCCCTCAATATCTATTGACGCAATCAGCTGTTCAAGTTGTTCAAAATCCTTGACCTCCCTCAACTGGCTTCTGTAAGCATCTGACAATTTTATACTGTACTTCACTTGAAGGCTCTTTTTGTTTACAGCCACAAGGAAGTTTGTAATACCTACAGTATCAATAGGCACAAATATATCCGGAATAATTCCTCCACCTCCATATACAACCTTACCCTTTGGTGTAACAAACTTAAGAGAGTCATTTCGTCTTATACTGTCGGCCACCGTCATCTCCCCATGCTGGTATCGCTCAATTATATCATACTGATAATCTTTAGAATATGGCTTCTGTATACATCTGCCTGTTGGAGTATAAAAACGGGCAACCGTCAGTCTTATTCCAGATTTGTCGGTAAAATATATTGGTTCCTGAACAAGTCCTTTGCCAAATGAACGTCTTCCTACAATAGTACCCCTGTCGTTATCTTGAATGGCACCTGCAAAAATTTCACTTGAGGATGCAGAGTTTTCATTTATAAGAACATAGAGCTTAACATCCTGCATCTTGCCACGCCCGTCGGCATGAAAATCCTGCCTTTTTCTATGAAGGCCATCCATATATACTATAAGTTCATCTTTAGCCAGGAACTCATTTGAAAGGAGCAATGCCTGATCCAAATATCCTCCCGAATTGTCTCTCAAATCAAATATGAGACTCTTTACACCCTTCTCCTTCAATTTTGCCAAAGCCTTATCAATCTCACTATAACTTGTTCTGGCAAACTTTGACAATTTCATATAACCTAAAGTATCATTTATCATATAGGCCACATCTACACTCTTTACCGGGATATTATCTCTCTTAATTGAAAACGAAACAAGCTCATCCAGATCATCACGTTTCACACCCACCTTTACTATTGTACCACGCGGGCCCTTCAGACGTTTGATAATTGAGTCTTGCGGCATCTTCACACCTGCAATATTCTCACCTTCAACTGTTATTATTCTGTCTCCCGACAGCAGACCAGCCCTTTCTGAGGGGCCACCCGGAATAACACTTATAACCACCACAGTATCATTGGGAACATTGAACTGTATTCCAATACCACTGAAATTGCCGGTAAGAGACTCATCCGCCACTTCAAGCTCTTCTGGGGGAAGATATACAGAGTGGGGATCGAGATTCTGCATTATATGGGGCAACGTCTTCTCTATAATATCCTTATAATCGATAGAATCTACATAATGCTGTTCTATCTGATTGAGAATAAGCATAAGTTTGTCCCATCTATGGTCATTTACCGCCACCTTTTCGGGTCGCTTGTCACACATACGCAACAGCAACAACAGCATCAGCAAAATAGTAAAGAGGGGTAATATTTTAACTAACCTGTCAATGAATTTTTTCATTGGAGAAATTTTAAATTAAACTAATTTTTCAGTTTCAATCTGCAATACCTCTATACCGGCACGCTCCATAAGCTCCAGACCGTCGGTAATCCTGTATGAATCCCTGTACACAACTCTCCTTATACCTGATTGAATTATGAGTTTGGCACACTCTACACAAGGAGCTGCTGTAACATATAGGGTAGCGCCATCACTGCTGTTGTTTGATTTTGCAACTTTTGTAATAGCATTGGCCTCAGCATGAAGAACATATGGTTTTGTTATACCATTTTCATCTTCACACACATTTTCAAAGCCACAAGGAGTGCCATTATAACCATCAGATATTATCATCCTGTCCTTTACAATAAGTGCCCCCACCTTGCGTCTCTGGCAATAAGAGTTTTCTGCCCAAACTCCAGCCATTGTCAAATAGCTCTTATCAAATTGGTATTGTTTGTCCATTTCTCCTGTATTATTGATACATATAACGTTTTATACTCTTTTTTGGAGTCTTTTCAAACTCCTCAGGCATAATCCTCACATGTGCTATCTTCTGATAATTTGGCATATCCTCATTAACTTGAGCTATATTCTCCTCCATTTTTCTCTGAAGTGCAGCTGCATCTATTTTATCGGCATTGGCTTTATCCATATCCGGATAAATAAGAGCCACCAATTGTCCCTTATCCTCAATTACCAACGACTCAACTACATAAGGCATATTATTGATTGCACTCTCTATCTCCTCAGGATATATATTCTGACCGCTTGGTCCCAAAAGCATACTCTTGCATCTTCCTCTGATATATAGGAAACCATCAGCATCAATCACACCCATATCGCCAGTCTTGAACCAGCCATCCTCTGTAAACACATCGGCAGTTGCCTCTTCATTATTGTAGTAACCCAACATAACATTTGCGCCCCTTACCTGAATCTCTCCAGGTATATTCTGCTGATCTGCCGAGTCAATTCTTACCTCCATACGTGGTGCAGGTCTGCCGCATGAATAGAGACGTGCCTCACTCCATGGAGCATATGTTATGATTGGAGCACACTCCGTCATACCATAACCTATTGTATAAGGGAACTTTATCTTATGGAAGAACTCATCAGCCTCCCTATTGAATGCAGCTCCTCCAATGATAACCTCTGCAAAGTTGCCACCAA